>JAHDSP010000308.1 GCA_018432645.1 Bacteroidales bacterium
AATGCGTAGGTCATCATCTTGTAATTGCCAACTTCTGATACATGCTAATGATTGGGCCGCAAAAGCTTCGTTTAGTTCGATTAAATCCATATCATCAAAACTCAAATTTAACTTTTCCAATAATTTATTAGTAGCTGGCACGGGACCTATACCCATAATTCTAGGAGGCACACCTGCTGTTTGTGAACCTACTATTCGAGCTAATGGTGTTAGATTATATTTTTTGATAGCATTCTCAGAAGCGATTAATAAGCAAGCAGCACCATCATTAATACCAGATGAATTGCCAGCTGTAATAGTACCATCTTTTCTAGTTATCGGTTTTAGAGCAGCCAATTTCTCAAGAGAAGTTTCGCGCGGATGTTCATCTTTATCAAAAATTATAGGATCACCTTTAGGTTGATTGATAACAACAGGGAATATTTCTTCTGATAGATAGCCATTATTTTGGGCATATTTAACTTTTGTTTGACTCATAAAAGCAAAATAATCTTGATCTTGGCGAGAAATATTCATCTCTTGAGCTAAATTTTCAGCAGTTTCGGCCATGCTATCTAATCCATACATTTTTTCCATAATAGGATTAGGGAAACGCCAACCAAGAGTAGTATCATACAAAGTCATGTTACGATCAAAAGCTTTATCAGCCTTATTCATAGCATATGGAGCTCTACTCATATTCTCTACTCCACCAGCAAAAACAATATCAGCATTATCTGTGGCAATGAGTAACGAAGCATAAGCTATAGCTTCCATACCTGAGCCACAAAGACGATTTACTGTAACACCAGGTACTGTATGAGGTATACCAGCTAATAACAATGACATACGAGCTACATTTCTGTTGTCTTCACCTGCTTGATTAGAACATCCAAAAATCACTTGATCTATTTCATTTGGATTTATATTATTATTCCGTGATAGTATTGTTTTAATTACTAAAGCAGCTAAATCATCTGCTCTGACACTTGATAATGAACCGCCATATTTGCCTACTGGCGTGCGGATAGCATCACATATATAAGCTGTTCGCATAATTATTGATTTTCATTTTAATATATTTGAAACATTTCTCGTTTTTCTAATGTAATATGCTATTGCATTTCCTTATACTTAGATAATTTATTAATAGCTTGGTCATATAAAATTATTTTATTATTTAGATTATATGATTTCTTTGATTTAGATTTAAGTAGATTCAGCGTTAGATTTTTACTTAACCAAAATTTAATTTCTCTATAATGAATATCACTATCATTTCTCATTTCAATTTCACCATGAGTTTTACCTGAAACTTTAAAAACAACTTTTTGATTATCCATTTGATTTATATTTCTGGCTTTTGAGTTTTCAACATTATAATTTCTCACTAAAATATCTACAACATCTTTATTATAAAAGATATGAAACAGATCATTATCTTTAATAACTAAAAAATCAACTTCACCACTATTAAATATGCTTTTATGCAGAAAATTTGCAAGGAGTTTTTTTTCGCTTAGTTTTTGGCATAATTTAAGCATCGGCTCTTGCAATTTTTTCTTGTAAAATTTTTTATTTGCTAAATATTGCTCTCTTGATTCAGGGAAACTTTTAATACATTGTAATAATAATTCACTCATGCCATTCATCCCTCCAAAAGTATAGTCTTGTTCAAATCTGGTTTTACCATATAAGAAAATTTGCCATTTCTTTTCACCACCCTTTACTGAATATGAATAACCTTCAGAATCAATAATATCTTTCTTGGCTTTTGGATCACTTTTAAATTCTTTTCCAATTCCTAAACATTCTGCAAATTCACGAGCATCATCATATCCCTTTTGTCTTACATAACTTGCCTTTTCAGAAGTCATTGCTTTCTTTTTTCCCATATCTTAATAATTTTTTACAATTAATAATTCTTGAGTTTCCTTAATATGATTAGCATTCTTATTCCTACGATTTACACCTATTCGAGTTTCTCCCTGTCCCATTGTATAATTAATAGACAGTTCTATAATTTCAAAATCTTTATACCAGTCTCTAATAGTAGGGGTATCATTATATGACAAAATAAATCCACCTTTATGGTCTAATAAAAGATCTTTCAACAATTCATGATTAAAATTATTATGATGGATAGGAAAATTCCTTTGAGGATATAACCCTTTAAAAACTGTACTGTCACCACCTAAATAATACGGAGGATCACAATAGAGAAAATCATTTTTATACAATGGTATTACATTTTCAAAAGAATCACATTCTACTTTAATATTTTTGACGTTAAAATTTTTAACTCTTTCTAAAAGCCTTTGATACATATTTTTATCAGCATAAACACTGGACATCCACCCAAGAAAACCAGGCCCATACGAAAGATTATGATTAAAATAATAATAAGCTGCCAATTTAAGTGGTGGTAATTTTATTTTACCCTCCCAGTGCTTCTTTAATTCTTCTTTAATTATATTATAAGTTTCTTTTGTTGGATTTAATTTTGATAATTCGTTGTATAAATCTTCAGGTTTTTCTATCTGAATTTTCCAGTAATTAACAAGTATGTCAAATATTTCAAAACCTAGCACCTGAATGCCCAATTCTTTAGCAATCGCAATTTCAATAGAGCCTCCCCCAAAAAAAGGAGAAATCAATCTATCAATATTATCTGGTAATTTTTCTATCACGTAACCAACAGCCCAGCTTTTACCCCCAGCATACCTCAATGGTGAGCCTAGATATCGTTTATATTTCTCTTTTTTACCTCTTAAATCATGTAAAAAATTATCTTTTGGCGTTATAGGTGCAAAATCAGGGAATAAGATTTCTTCATTATATAAAGCATGAATTTTGGTTTTATTTGTTTTACTCATCATAATTATTTAATATATGGTTTTATTTCTTTGAAAGCATCTAGCAAGGTATCTGCTAAAATATTTATTTCTTTATCTGTCATAGTGGTATTAAAGAAAAATGTAAGGGAATTGACACAAATGATCCCATGATCATATAAATAATCTAAAAATCTTTTAATAGCATC
>JAHDSP010000375.1 GCA_018432645.1 Bacteroidales bacterium
AATGGCTATTTGTATGCTTATATACCACCTACTAAATCGGTGGATGCACCTGCTATAGGCTTTATCGCACATTTAGACACAGCACCAGATATGAGTGGCAGAGATATTAAACCTCAAATACATAAAAATTATGATGGGGGTCCGATTATTCTTAATGAAAAGTTAAATATTATTTTAGATCCTAAAGATTATCCTCATTTATTAAATCATATTGGCAAAACTTTGATTACTACTGATGGTACTACACTTTTAAGTGCTGATGACAAAGCTGGTGTTTCTGAGATAATGACTGCAGTAGAATATTTGATAAATAATCCAGATATTTCGCATGGTCCTATTTATATAGCTTTCACGCCAGATGAAGAAATAGGCAGAGGAGTAGATAAATTTAATTTAGAAAAGTTTCCAGTTAAATTTGCTTACACTATGGATGGCGGTATAGAAGGAGAACTAGAATATGAGACTTTCAATGCAGCATCTGCAAAAATTTTTGTTCAAGGGAATAATATACATCCTGGTGAAGCCAAAAACAAAATGCTAAATGCCATCAATCTAGCAATAGAATTCCATAACATGCTTCCTCCACAACAGAGACCAGAACATACAGAGGGGTATGAAGGATTTTATCACCTAATGCAGTTCAATGGTAACGTAGAGAATGCTTCTCTGTCGTACATTATTAGAGATCATAATAAAGATAAATTCCAAGCAAGAAAAAAATATATAGAGCAAGTAATTGACTTTCTTAATACTAAATACCCTGCCAGCCCTTTCAGATTAGAAATGAAAGATCAATATTACAATATGAGAGAAATCATAGAACAGCATTTCGAAGTTGTAGAAATAGCTAAAAAAGCTATGGAGACACTAAATATAGAACCTAAAATAGTACCTATCAGAGGTGGTACCGATGGAGCTAGACTTTCATTTATGGGGATACCATGTCCTAATATTTTTGCTGGTGGATTAAATTTTCATGGGAAGTATGAATATGTAGCCATAGAAACCATGGAAAAAGCAACTCAAGTAATTCTTAAAATCATAGAACTTGTTAAAAAATAATTATGAAAAAGATTTATTTATTAATAATTTTGTTTTTATTGTGTGTATGTACGTTTACATGTAACGCTCAAAATATTGAAGGCTATTGGCAATTTAACAGTCCATTATTTGCAAATTATCAAGCTGGTTATGATTTTTATGAGAATAATATATTTGTATATACACCAGACAGATATAATGGTTTATGTAGAAACTCGGGTATAAGCGGAAAATATGAAATAAGGGGAGACTCGATTTATTTTACCGTTTTATATATGGGGAAATGTGTAGGAGGCACAATAAAACGTAGACCACCTTCAACTAATAAGAGGTCAGAAATGGAGCTTTATTGGATATCATCTGAGAAATCAGATTACCGCCCCATCCCTTCAACCAGTAATTACTGGGAGTTGAGTAACTGTAAAAATCAAAGAATAACACTTGAAAAGCCTGAAACATGGTCAGCAAAGTTTAAATATTATAAAGATAAATCAGGACAAGAAATCATCGAAATTGACGGTGATAAATTTTATTATATTCCCGGCGCTGAAGAATTTGGAGAACAAGAAGAATAGTTAGTTATATTAATGAAATT
>JAHDSP010000247.1 GCA_018432645.1 Bacteroidales bacterium
CTAAAAAGATTACAAGCCTGATAATCCAATATAGTTATTTGTCTCTATATAAAAATACTGTTTTAAATTGATTTTAGTATAAATCTAAATACTTTTGGATTTTATTTATTTTTATTCTCTTTAGAATTAGAGCCGAAGGAAATTAAACTTAAATTTATATATCTTTTAGGATTTTTTCGTAAATCTTCTAAAAGTAAATTTAAATTTTGAGAGCTACTATTTAAATAATTATATAAGCTATCATTATAAATTAATTTACCTAAGGTGCCAGCTTGTGCATTAACTGAATCAATAATTTTTTGTAATTCTATAATATCTTGATTGAGATTATTAATGACTAAATTAAGATCACTATTTTTAATTGTGTCTGAAATATCATTAATATTACTAATAATATTATTTATTTTTTTATTATTTTCTTGGATATTTTGGCTAATACTCTCGATATGAGCCATAGATTTATTCAAATTTGATGTAGTATTTTTAATATTTTCTATTGTGAGAGTTAGATTTCTTTGCATTTCAGGATTAGCTATATTTTGAATGATAGTAACCACGCTATCAATAGAAGTAACTAAAGACATAATTTTTTCTTTTAAGGGTAAGAGCTCTGCACTGATCACATCAGTCATACTTGGATCTACTTCACCAATTAAAAAATCTTTATCTTTTATATATTCTTTGGAATTCCCAGGTATTATTTTGATTACCTTACCCTCTAGCAAAGCACCACTAGATATTAATGCTTTAGAATCTTTAGGTACTTTATAATTTTCTTCTATTAATAATTCTACCCTCACTCTATAGCTATTAGGGATAAATTGAATATTATTTATTTTACCAATAGTAAGACCATTTAATAACACAGGACTATTAGTGTTGAGTTCATATGCTTCATTATAATCTACATATACCAAAGTATTATCAGAAAAGACTTTTAATCCTTTTAGGAAATTAATTCCCCAAAATAAAAAGCCTATAGAAGCAATAAAAATTACAGCTATCAGTATTTTTTTGGTTTTATTCATAAATTTTTTAGCAAAATTGCAAAAATTTTTTTTAATGAATTTTAATTTTTTCACAATTAGTATATGATTTATTCGTAATAAAAATAATAATAAATTAATTGTAGAAATTATGTAAGATGTAATGAATATTAATTGAAAGAAAATCTCCCCCAAAAAATAAATTATAAAATTGATAAGTTTTTATATTTTTGCAATAAAAAAAGATGAGTGAATTGTATGATAATCTAAAAGAGAGATTAGTATCTCTGAGGAGGTATCTTTGACATTGATAAAATTAAACAAGATATAATTTTATTAGAAACTGGGACACAAGGTTCCGATTTTTGGCAAAATCCTAAAGAAGCAGAAAAGCTATTAAAAGAAATTAGTAGCAAAAAAAATTTTGTAGAAAAATATGATTCTGTAGAAAAAAAATTAGAAGATTTTTCTGTTTATGATGAATTTTTTAAAAACCAAGAAATATCGGAAGAAGAATATCAGAAACAATATGAGTTAGTAAAAAAAGCAATAGATGAATTAGAATTTTACAAAATGATGCAGGATGATGCAGATAGAAATAGTGCTATAATAACTATAAATAGTGGAGCTGGAGGTACTGAAAGTCAAGATTGGGCACAGATGCTTATGAGAATGTATATCAGATGGGCAGAAAGGCATAATTTCAAAATTGTAGAATTAGATTTGCTAGAAGGTGATGTAGCAGGTATCAAATCTTGTACTTTAGAAATAGATGGAGACTATGCATATGGATATCTAAAAAGTGAAAATGGTGTTCATAGACTAGTACGTATATCTCCTTTTGATTCCAATCAAAGAAGGCATACCTCTTTTGCATCAGTTTTTACATTTCCATTAGTAGATGAAACGATAGATATTGATATTAATCCGGCAGATTTAGAATGGGACACTTTTAGAAGTTCTGGTCCAGGTGGACAAAATGTAAATAAATTAGAAACTGCAGTACGTGTGCGTCATATTCCTACTGGGATAGTCGTAGAATGTCAAGTAACACGCTCTCAACAGCAAAATAGAGAAAAAGCATTACAAATGCTCAAATCTCGCCTTTATGAGATAGAATTAAGAAAAAAACAAGAGGAAATTGATAAACTAGAAAAAAATAAAAAGAAAATCGAGTGGGGAAGTCAGATAAGGAGCTATATCTTACATCCATATAAAATGGTAAAAGATCATCGTACTGGACTCGAGACATCTAATGTAAATGCTGTTTTAGATGGTGAAATTGATGATTTTATTAATGCTTATTTACTTTCTCAAGACGTTAAAATTTGATTGTTTATTTAGGATTGTAACCCAAAATTTTTTAATAATATGTCAGAAGAAAATTTTAATTTACCCGAAAATGCTTATAGAGAGCTCAAAGAAGGCGAAGAATATAAGCCCATTCTCAATCCAAAGAAAAATTATAAAGAAGTAACTACATGGTCTGTAGTATTGGGTCTTTTAATGGCTGTCATATTCTCTGCGGCAGCAGCTTATTCTGGTTTAAAAATAGGGCAAGTTTTCGAAGCGGCTATTCCAATATCTATAATTGCTGTAGGTGCTACTTTGGCTGCTAGAAAGTCCGATCCTTTAAGTCAAAATGTTATTATTCAATCTATTGGAGCTAGCTCAGGAGTTGTTGTCGCTGGTGCAGTATTTACTATTCCAGCTTTATATATTTTACAATCTAAATATCCCACTATTGCTATTAATTTTTGGCCAATATTTTTCTCTTCTTTATTAGGAGGCTTTTTAGGCATTCTTTTTTTGGTTCCATTTAGGAAATATTTTGTAAAAGATATGCATGGTAAATTACCTTTCCCAGAGGCTAAAGCTACTACAGAAATATTAGTTACTGGAGCAAATGCGTCTAAACAATCTTCTATCCTTTTAAAAGGTGGTATTATCGCTGGGATATATGATTTCATGATTAATTCACTGAGATTATTTCAAGAAGAATTCACCTCTAGAATGTTTGGATGGGGAGCAGCTATTGCTGATAAAACAAAATTAGTTTTTAAAATGAATTCTTCTGCTTTAGTATTTAGTTTTGGTTATTTAGTGGGCTTAAAATATTCATTGATAATAGTCATGGGGTCATTGCTATCTTGGTGGGTTTTTGTGCCATTAATTAGTTACTTTGGTGGCATGCAAAATCTAAGTGCAGAAATGATATTCCTAGAATATGTAAGACCTATTGGTATAGGCGCCATAGCTATGGCAGGTATTATTGGCATTATAAATTCTATACCAGTAGTAGCGAAATCTTTTGGACTTTTATTCAGTAAAAAGAAAACTACTAAACAGGAGATACTACGTACAGACAAAGACATTTCATCTAAATTTTGGTTGTTAGCATTAATAGTAGTGATATTCGGAATATTTTTATTTTTTATATTAAGTGTAAATCTTAATTGGTGGCAAGCAATAATAGTATTAGTTTCATTACTTATCATAGCTTTTTTATTCACTACTGTAGCAGCTAATGCTATAGCCATAGTAGGTACTAATCCAGTATCTGGTATGACAATGATGACATTGATATTAATGTCATTAGTATTGGTACAAGTCGGATTAAAAGGCACTACAGGAATGGTAGTAGCTATGCTTGTCGGTGGTATAGTCTGTACAGCTCTATCTACAGCAGGAGGTTTCATCACAGATCTGAAAATTGGTTATTGGATAGGCTCATCACCACATAAACAAGAGACTTTTAAATTTTTAGGAATATTAGTTAGTGCTGCAACTGTTGGCATAGTAATATTTGTTTTAAACGAGGCATATGGCTTTGTGAAAACACCAGAACATCCTAATCCATTAGTAGCTCCACAAGCAAATGCTATGGCATCTATCATAGAACCTTTTATGCAACAAAATGCTGAAATTCCTTGGATTTTATATTTAGTAGGTGCTATCATTGCACTATTGATAAATTTTCTAGGTATTTCTCCACTAGCTTTTGCTCTAGGTATGTTTATTCCACAAGGTCTAAATACTCCATTATTAGTTGGTGGTTTAATAAATCATTTTGTTGCTAATAAAACTAAAGACAAAGAGTTAGCTAAAGCTCGTGAACAACGAGGTACTTTATTAGCAAGTGGTTTTATTGCTGGCGCAGCTCTATTTGGTGTAATTGGTGCATTGTTATTATTTTTTGGTCTAGACCTTACTGTACCTGTATTTAAAGAATTAGTAAATGGTAAATGGCTCTGGATAGAAGGAAATGTATGGCCAGAAGTTTTTTCTCTTATAGCTTTTGCATTAATAGTTTCTTATTTTATTTGGGAAATTCGCAGAGCTAA
>JAHDSP010000485.1 GCA_018432645.1 Bacteroidales bacterium
AAAAGACACTATTAAGCTAGATAAAACTGGCAAAGGAATATTTCAATCTAAAGATACTGTAGGTAGCGGAATGTATTTACTCATAACGCCATCTAAGAAATATTTAGAATTCATACTAAACGACAATGAAAGAAATTTTAGTATAGAAACTGATACTACAGATTTACTGGGCAAAGCTAAAGTAAAAGGCTCTTTAGAAAATGAATTATTTTTTAGGTTTAATAATGAAATTGCTAAGCCATCAAAAGAAATATATTCTTTACAGCAAAAAGTAAAAGAATTTAAGCAAAAAAACTTGTCAGATTCAGTAGAATTCTATAATTCTAGAATCAAATTACTCATAGATAGTATAAACAATATGAAGATAAAATATATGGAGCAATATCCTACAACTCTTTTAGCTAGGATGTTTAAAGCTACTAAAGAGCCAGAAGTACCAGATCAATTACCTTTGAAACCAGATGGTAGTGTCGATAGCTCCTACCAATATTATTATTTTAAAGATCATTATTGGGATAATATAAATATTGCCGACGAGGCCCTGCTGCGTACTCCTATTTATCATAATAAATTAGAAACATATTTTAATAATGTTATAGTCCAGCATCCAGATACAATTATCAAAGAAGCCGATAAAATATTAGCAAAAGCAGCAGCAAATAAAGAAACATTTAAATATGTACTATGGTGGTTAACTTATAATTATGAAACCAGTAAAGTTATGGGCTTTGACAAAATATTTGTTCATTTAGCAGACAATTACTATAAAACTGGTAAAGCTTATTGGTTATCAGAATCTTCTACACAAAAAATTATAGAGAGAGCAGATGCTATACGACCTAATTTATTGGGTAATATTGCACCTAATCTTATTTTATTAGATACTGCTAAAAATTTGAATTCATTACATAGTGTAAATGCCAAATATACAATATTATATTTTTGGGATCCCAGTTGTGGACATTGTAAAAAGGAAACACCAAAATTAGTAGAGTTTTACAAACAGTATAAAGATACATTTAATTTAAAGGTTTTTGCTGTATGCACTGATAGTAGCTTTATAGAGATGAAAAAAGTAATTAATAATATGCAAATGCAAGATTTCATAAATGTAAATGGTATTTATACTGCGTCAGGCGATTTTAGGAAATATTATGATGTATATTCTACTCCAGTGATGTATGTTTTAGATCAATATAAAAGGATAATAGGTAAAAGGTTGGTGCCTGAACAATTATATGATTTTTTAAAAAATTACGAAAAGCATCCGCTTTTTCCTGAGCCTCCCGAACAATCAAAAGAGCCATATATTCCACTTATGCCGGGTGGTAGTTTTGATGAATAAAAAATTTTTTTAAAATATTTATTTAAAATTGCTGAAATACTCATCTATCTCAGGACGCAATTTTATACCTGCACTTTCGAAACAATCTAATATCTCTTCATATGCTCCATCACCACCTATAAAATCCCAAAATTCTTTGCCAACCATTAATTCATATTTATCGTCTAGCATGCCTTTGATAGTCCATCTTTCATATGGTTGTGGTTCATATGGATTATATGGAATAGCTATTAAAGTATTTATTTTTAAATTAGGATTATTAGTTAAAGCTATACCTACCCATTCGAGTAGTGTTCGCTTAAAATCTTTGAAATTACTAATATTAGGTTTTGCAGTTTTTAAATCAAATAGATATTGTACTCCTTTAGCATCTTCAATGAATAAATCAGCTTTTACAGTTTTAATATTATTAATTTCACCTATGTTAACAGATTTTCTAATTAATTCTATTTCTATAGTTTTATTTGGAGGTATGCCGATAGTTAGATTATTCATAATGTCTTGAATAGTTTGTTGGCAGCCTTCACTAATTTTATCGCCGACAAAATATTGTGATTTAGCTTTTACAAATTTATTTTTTGATAAAGCAACTGCAACTGGTTCAAATATAGAAGTGCCAAAAGTGGTATTAAGTGATTGTATAAACGAATATAATGCCATTCTATCTTTGCCTAATAAACGATAGTGGAAAGGCATATTACTACTCTCTGGTTTATAATTTTTAAATTTATTACGAAGGCAATTTATTATTGTTTCCTCAATATTTTGTTTTTGCTTTTGAGATAGAGTCATGGTAATTATTTTTCTTTTAAGTGAAATATTATTTCAGAATAAGGATTTTTATCTTTTTCAGTACGATTTAATACTGGCCTTTTATATTGGTTGACTATCTTCATGCCAACATTATCGGCTATAGTAGGATATAAATTATATTTATCGTTAGCTACTAAAAAAACATTATAATCATCAATTAAATATTTTTTGCAATTAATTAAAACATCTGATATACCTCGTACATATGAATCTTTTGCTTCATTATTTTGACCTTTATATAATGGCCCTATCTCAAGATCATCTTTTCTTTCAAATCTAAATAAATCATAAGTATATGCATGCTGTTCATGATAATCAATTAAACCCACATATGGAGGTGATGAAAAAATGCCTTTTATTTTTTTATTCTTCACCATATCAGCAAAATTGTGATTAACTTTTTTTAATTCATCATATATATCTATATCTCGACTGTCGCCAGTTATACAATATTGAAAAGTATCTGTCCTTAGTTTATCAAATTCATCAAGTCTTTTTATTGTATCTTTTGAATAAGTTTCCCACCATTTTAAAATTGAAAATAATGGTTTGCATATTTTACCATGTTTATGACAATAATATGGAGTATAAACAGGCTGCTTTAATGTAGCAAGATCCGAATGTGTAGTAGCTCTGCAACTTCTCATAGTTCTACTCAGAATTATTATTAGTATATTTTTTATATTATCTTCTTTAATTTTATTAATTTCATTAGCTACAAATTCTAGCTCTTCTCTTATAGGTTTTATATACCATTTGTCTAAAAAATTATTTTTATTATCTTGTAATAATTCAATTTTATATTCATTTATTAAATTTTGATATATCTTTACAAATTCTTGTTCTTTTTCTATTGGATATGTTTTTTCATCTATATCTCCTTTATTTAATAAATATTTATAATCTGGCGAAGGGAAATATTTATTATTAAAATCATATAATTTTTCATTTAATTTCTCTTCAAATTTTATGGTTTTAGAGTCTGATAAAAAATTTTTTAAAGCAATAGTAATGTTATTAATATAGTTATATAGCTCTATAATATTATATTTTGAGATTTTGCAATTACTAATAAGTGCATTAAATGCTGAAATATCAACACCTATGGCATGCATCCCAAGTTCATTACATTGTACAAGAGTCGTTCCGCTACCACAAAATGGATCTAGAACAATATCATTAGGATGAAAATATATTTCTTTTTTAAATTCATCTGTATGAGAGTCTAGAAAATATTCTACTAATTGAGGAATAAATTTACCTTTGTAAGGATGTAATCGGTGTACATGCTTGGTCCTTTCAGCTTCTGT
>JAHDSP010000557.1 GCA_018432645.1 Bacteroidales bacterium
AATATTTTTCGTTCACCATCAAAAACGATAGGTGCCATTGTGCGTGGTTATAAAATTGGTGTAACCAAATATTTTCGTGAAAATACAGATATATTTAATGTATGGCAACGCAATTATTACGAACACATCATCCGCGATACCAATGATTTATCACGCATTCGTCATTATATTATGGACAATCCAAAGAATTGGAACAATGATGAATATAATATAAATCAATTGTAAAAAAACTAAATTCTTGTAATTAATCTTACTTTTTCAGGTGAAATGAAATGTAAAGGAAAATTATTGTTATCTTTTTGTAATAATTTGTTAATAATTAAACGCCTAAGTGTATAGTTTCACCACGTTGTTGAATCGGATCTTCCCCAGAATTAATAAATTTTTAATAGCTCAATAGCCTCATGGTTATTGAGAAAATTCAGTTTTTTAATTATATCAACTTATTGTCTACATAAAATTAAGACTAAATAGCCCTTAACATAGACTGGTACTACTATCTAGTCTTATTTCCTTTGATATTTTGGGGGAAGATCTTATAAAAAATTTAATCTATCGTCTATCACCTTTTACCTCGTCTCCCATCACTCTCATAAATCCAATAAATCCCAGTTCAAACTTTTAATTTCTCATTTGTGCTTATTTGTGTTCATTTGTGGATTAATAACAACAATTGGACAGTTAAATATTAATCTAAATAATTTACCTACAATAAACTTTATAGAACCTTAATAACTTTAAAATAATTTTCACTCTAAAAATTAATTATTATTTTTATTTTTTCTATTAAATTTGCGATAAAATTTAATAAAATGAAAATTGATAAGAAGCAATTTATTCCTTATGCTGTAGCTTTAGTTGTTATTTTAGCAGTATTATTAATATTTCTAAATCCTATGCTTTCTGGTAAAATAATAGCTCAACCAGATATAATGCAGCATGCAGGGATGTCAAAAGAGTCACAAGATTATTATAAGCAAACAGGTGAACAAGCTTTTTGGACAACGCGTTTGTTTAGTGGTATGCCTACTTATTTGATTTCTATGCGATATAATGATATTTTAGTTTCTAAATTGGATAAGGTCTTTACACTTTTTTTACATCCTCATATGGGATATCTTTTCCTTTTATTTGCTGGTTTTTTATTTTTGATGAAAGTAATGAAATTAGACACGTGGGTTGCTATTATTGCAGCTTTAGCATTTACTTTATCGAGTTATTTTATCATAATTTTACAAGTAGGACATACATCTAAGCTCCATGCT
>JAHDSP010000259.1 GCA_018432645.1 Bacteroidales bacterium
ATCTTTATAGCATCTGCCCTATCTTCGATTTTGAAAACTTTAGCATTTAGATTAGCAGGAACACCTTTTTCTATATCAGCAATAATATCTGCTGGCTCTTCATATCTAGGATTATCAGAGGTTATTATTACTATATCACTGTACTGTGCTGCTATTTGTCCCATGAGAGGTCTTTTAGTTTTATCACGATTGCCACCAGCACCGAAAACAGTTATTATTTTACCATTAATATCCATTTCGTTAATAGTACTTAGAATATTTTCTATAGCATCAGGAGTATGAGCATAATCAATAATTATATAAGTGTCGTTATTATTTATTATATTAAATCTACCATTTATTGGAGGTATTTTGGATAGTTGAGATAATACTTCTTGCTTGTCAAAACCTAAAATAATCGCCGAGCTATATGCTGCTAAGATATTGTAAGCATTAAATCTGCCGAGTAATAAAAACCATGTATCATTACCATCAATTTTTAAGTGAAGACCTTGGAATGTATTTTCTATAATGCGAGCATGGAAATCTGCCATCTGAGATAATCCATAAGTATAAATTTTAGCTTTAGTATTTTGCACCATTATTTTACCATTTTTATCATCTATATTTATTAATGCAAATGCATTAGTAGGCAGATTATCAAAGAATGTTTTTTTAGCTTTTATGTAATTTCCGAAACTGCCATGATAATCAAGATGTTCATGTGTAATGTTAGTGAAAATGCCACCAGCGAAATTTATCCCACATATTCTTTTTTGAACAATAGCATGAGAGCTCACTTCCATAACTGCATATTTACATCCATCCAAATACATATCATTCATTAATTTATTTAATTCTATAGCATCGGGAGTAGTATTAATAGCGGGTAACTCTATATTGCCGTATTTATAAACAATTGTGGAGATGAGGCCAGCTTTTTGACCAAGGTTGTTTAGTAATTGATAAATCATTGTAGCAGTAGTAGTTTTGCCATTAGTACCTGTAACGCCAATAATTTTTAGTTTTTTAGATGGATTATCATAAAAATTTGCAGCTACAAAGCTTTCTGCTTCTATAGAATCTTCTACGACAATTTTTGTTATATTTTCTGGTAAATTAATATCTTCGCTGCATAAAACTGCAATAGCACCATTATTAATAGCACTATCTATGTATGTATGCCCATCCACACGATTACCTTTTTTTGCAATAAATAATCCATTAGTTTTAATATTGTTACTATTATTGCTAATATTATCAATAGTTATATTAATATCACCTACAATTTTTTGTATTTTAATACCGTCTATAATATATTTTAATGTTTTCATTTTTCACTTATTTTAAATATAAAACCACTTTATCAATATTTTGAATATTAGATTGAGG
>JAHDSP010000046.1 GCA_018432645.1 Bacteroidales bacterium
ATTATCAGGGCTAATAGAGCTGGATCATATGCGAGCACTACAATTATATATTGCAATACGCGAAAGTATCATGGTTTGTTAGTTTCACCACAACCTCAATTAGATGATGATTTACATGTTCTCCTTTCTTCTATAGATGAGAGCATTATACAGCATGATGCTGAGTTTAATATTGGTATTCATCAATATCCTGGTCCTATTTATTTTCCTAAAGGGCATAAATATGTTGAGGAATTTCAAAGTGTACCTATTCCTACTCTTATTTATCGTGTAGGAGGTGTAGTTTTGTCTAAACAATTGTTATTTATAAATAAAGAAGATAGAGTCCTCATCAAATATACTCTATTGGATGCTCATAGCGATACATTATTGCGTTTAAAGCCATTTTTAGCTTTTAGAAATTATCACACTCTCAGTAAAGCAAATATGTATGCTAATAAAAATTATGAAGAATGTGAGAATGGAATTATGATGAGGCTATACCAAGGTTATAGTTCATTGTATATACAAATTTCTAAAGAGTCTAAATATGTTCATGCTCCAGATTGGTATTATAATATAGAATATAGGAAAGAGATAGAACGTGGCTATGATGGACATGAAGATTTACTTGTGCCAGGATATTTTGAATTTCCTATCAAGAAAAATGAAAGTGTAATTATAAGTGCAGGTTTATCAGAGACTAAACCTAATATGCTAAAAAGGTTATTTAATAATGAGCTAAAAAATAGAATACCACGCGATAGCTATGAAAATAATTTGATTAATTCTGCTCAGCAATTTATCATTCAGCGTGGTAATGATGTGGAAATAAAAGCTGGCTATCATTGGTTTGGTAGATGGGGACGTGATACTCTAATTTCTTTACCAGGATTAACATTAGTAACTGGTAATTATGATCTATGTAAAAAAGCCATAGATACGCTATTAGCTGATAAAAAAGGTCCATTACTGCCCAATGTAGGTAAACAGCAACGTGTAGCTATCAATTCTGCTGATACATCATTATGGCTTTTCTGGACTTTGCAGCAATATCAATTATTTACTAATGAAACTCCGATGAAAATCTGGCGTTTATATAAAAATGACTTAAAATCTATACTTTATGGTTATCGTAATGGAGAGGCTAAAGGAATATGGATGAGTGAAGATGGATTGATAAATGCTAAATTACCTGGATATGCTCTAACATGGATGGATGCTATTGTAGATGGTAAACCCGTAACTCCTCGTTACGGAAAGCCAGTAGATATCAATGCTCTATGGCATAATGCTATTTGCTATGCTATTTATTTAGCTGAACATATAAATGACAAAGAATTTATAGATGATTGGTTACCATTAAAAGAAAAAATTGAAAACTCTTTTTTAGAAACTTTTTGGGATGAGCAACATGGCTACTTAGCTGATTATGTAGACGATGGAGAAAAAGACTGGTGTGTACGTCCTAATATGGTTTTTGCAACTTCTTTACCATACGTTTGTCTAGATGAGAAAAAAAGATTATCTGTTCTAGAGAGAATACAGCAAGAGCTTTTGACACCAAGAGGCTTGCGAACTTTAAGTCCCAAATGTCCACATTATCGTGGTCATTATGAAGGACCTATAAAAGAGAGAGATCTCGCATATCATCAAGGAACTGTGTGGCCATGGCTTTTAGGTGCTTTCGCTGAAGGATATCTTAGAATTTTTGGTAAAAATGGAATTCCATTTATTGAAAAAATTTATTTCGATTTAGAGTCAACTTTATCTGAACATGGTGTAGGTAGCATAAGTGAAGTTTTTGATGGTGATCCACCACACAAACCTGGTGGGGCTATTTCTCAAGCTTGGAGTGTAGCTGAAATTATGAGAATTAAATGGTTAATTGAAAAATATAAAAATCTATGAGAGTATTGATGTTTGGTTGGGAATTTCCACCACATATTTCAGGTGGTTTAGGTACAGCCTGCTATGGGCTCACTAAAGCTCTCCTCAGACAAGGTGTAGAGGTTATTTTTGTTGTTCCTAAAGCTTTTGGAGACGAAGATAATGAAATTAGAATAGTAAATGCTTCAGATTTTGAAATTGATCTAGAAGATCAATCTACTGTAGAACTTTGGAAAAGATTGAAATATATACAAGTAGCTTCTAAAATAATTCCTTATATTAGTCCAGAATATTATACTAAAGAATATGAAAATTTAATTAAAGCAGAAATTACTAAAAATGAATTTTTTAAACAAAAATATCAATTCTCAGGTATATATGGCCCTAATCTAATGTATGAAGTATCTAGATATGCATTAATTGCTAGTGCTCTAGCTGCTACAAATGATTTCGATGTAATACATGCTCATGATTGGTTAACATATCCTGCTGGCATAGCAGCTAAAAACACAAGTGTTAAACCACTAGTAGTGCATGTACATGCTACAGAGTTTGATCGAAGTGGTGAAAATATTAACCAAGATGTATATAATATCGAACGTGAAGGTATGATGCAAGCTGATAAAGTTATCACTGTATCTAACTTTACAAGAAATATAGTGATCAATAGATATGGCATTAATCCTGACAAAGTTTTTACTATTTATAATGGTGCAGACGCTTTTAATTTTAATACAAGACCTAAAGTGCAGAAACCATATAAAGAAAAAGTAGTAACTTATATTGGCAGAATAACTTTTCAAAAAGGACCAGAATATTTTGTAGAAACTGCTCGCAAATTATTACAATATGATAATAATGTGAGATTTGTGATGGCTGGCTCTGGAGATATGTTCCCCAGAATAATCAGATTAGCAGCTCGATATCGTATAGGACACAAGATTCATTTTACGGGTTTTCTAAAAGGTCCCGAAGTAGAAGAAGTGCTATCGTATAGTGATGTTTATGTGATGCCAAGTGTTTCTGAACCTTTTGGTATTTCGCCACTTGAGGCTTTGATGTCTAATATTCCAATAGTAATTTCTAAACAAAGTGGTGTAGCAGAGGTTCTCAAACATGCTATCAAAGTGGACTTTTGGGATATAGATGCTATGGCTAATGCTATTTATGGCATTTTACATTATCCAGCTATTAATAAAATGTTTCAAAAATATAGTAAAGACGAGGTAGATCAGTTAAAATGGGATAATTCAGCTTATGAAGTTAAACAACTGTATGAGTCTTTATTACAAGAATATTTAATTTTAAAATGATAAATGTATGAGATATATTTGTTTTTATTTCCAAGTTCATCAACCTATAAGATTGAGAACTTACAGATTTTTTGACATAGGACTTAATCATCATTATTATGATGATTATCAAAATCAATATATACTACGTAGAGTTACAGACAAGTGCTATTTGCCAATGAATCAATTACTTTATGAACTTATTCAAACATTTGGTCAACGTTTTAGAGTGGCCTTTTCTATCTCTGGAGTAGCCCTTGAACAATTTGAGAAATATGCTCCAGAAGTTATTGAGAGTTTCAAACTATTAGCCAATACTGGTGCAGTAGAATTTTTAGCAGAGACTTATAGCCACTCTTTAGCATCTGTGATTTCTAAAGAAGAATTTAATTCTCAGATTAATTTACAACAAGAAAAATTGCAATCTTTATTAGGTGTGAAACCTAGTACAGCTTTTAGAAATACAGAGCTTATCTATAGTGACCAAATAGGTGAATATGTAGCAGATCTGGGTTATAAAGTAATGCTGGCAGAGGGAGCTAAACATATATTAGGTTGGAAAAGTCCACATTTTCTTTATTATAACGTTAGAAATCCAGAACTTAAACTTTTACTAAAAGATTATCAACTTAGCGATGATATTGCTTTTAGATTTTCTAACAGAGAGTGGAACCAATGGCCATTGACAGCAGATAAATATGTAGACTGGCTAAATAATATTGATAAAAACCATGAAGTTGTAAATTTATTTATGGATTATGAAACTTTTGGAGAACATCAATGGAAGGAAACAGGTATTTTTGACTTCATGAGGGCATTACCAGGTAGAGTACTATCACATTCAGATTATGAGTTTGCTAATCCTACAGAACTCACGGAAATACTTCAACCTATTGCTCCACTTCATGTACCATACCCAACTTCATGGGCAGATGAAGAAAGAGATCTCACAGCTTGGTTAGGAAACGATCTGCAAGAGGATGCCTTTAACACATTATATTCGCTCAGAGATAAAGTCTTGCAAACAAATAATCCTGATATTTTCAAAGATTGGTTGTATCTGCAAACAAGTGACCATTTTTATTATATGTGTACTAAATGGTTTTCTGATGGCGATGTACATAAATATTTTAATCCTTATGGATCACCCTATGATGCATATATTAATTATATGAATATATTAAGTGATTTCATAATTAGAATTGATAATATTTTATCACAACAAGCTGATACAAAACTAAATGTAAATAAAAACAAAGAAGATGTTAAAATTAATAAAACTACAAATAGAAGTCTGAAAAAAACTGATGTTAAAAAAGCTGTTAAAAAAAATAACAAAAAGTATAATATCAAACTCACAAAAAAACAACTAGAAACAATAATTAAAGAATTTACATTAAAGGAATTAGCTTTATTATCTAAACAATTGCCAGAAAATATTTTTAATAAAATTAATGAACAACTAGACGAAAAACAAAAGATTAAATTAGAAAAGGAAAAAGAGAAAATAATTCGTCCTAGAAAAGTTAGTATAGAAAAGGTAATGGAAAAATTTAATGAATTAGTGAAATAAAATTTTTAAATTATTTTGATTGAGAGGCATTAGATGGATAGGGTAATATGATGGATAAAATTTTTTTAAAATTTTATCCAAACAAAACAATAATTTTTGTTAAACTTTTCATGTCAAATATTTTTATTAATTTTGTAAAAAATAAAAACTATGGAATATACAACTGAAAATATAGAAAAAATGCTGGCTCTGACCAAAGAGGGCAAAAGAGAATTCTTAGATAATCTCCACGAATTCCTCAAAGAGAACAGATTGACAGCTCTAGACTATCAGAGAATTAAGATTCTATCAACTGCTCCCATTTGTCCCAGATGTGATTGCGAATATGTAACTAAAGCTGGTAAGAGTGATGGCAGACAAGTCTATAAATGCAAAAAATGTGGC
>JAHDSP010000524.1 GCA_018432645.1 Bacteroidales bacterium
CAGAAATTATTGTATAGAAGCCAAGTGCTTTCACTCCAGGAAGGTTCGCATCTAAGATCTTTATTTTCTTAGGAAAATTTTCATTTATAGTAATGCAAATATTATCAATAATATTAAATTTTGTGTAGCTTTTACCTTGTTCATCTATGTATAAATATTGAAAATCATTTGTTAAAAGTAAAATGCTATCTTTATTGAGATAAAAATATGAATAAATTTCAGTAGTATCTGGTACAAAAAATAATAAATTTTTGTAGTCTGTATCTGATAATGAATAGAAATATTGTTTATTATTTTTTAATTCCTTTTTTATGCTTAATAATGTTACTATCGTATCATATCGCAAAAAATTCATATAAATACTGTCATCTAGCAAGCTCCATATAATATCATTTTTTACATTAATAGTATTTTTATTAGGAGTGGGATTATCTACAAAACTAAATTTACCAGCTTTAAATAATAAATGCGAGGTAGTTAAATAATTAAAATAATAATATGGTAGACTAGTGATAGGTGTATAATATGGATATGGCAATAAATCATAGAAAAATGGCAATGCAACATTTTCTTGAAATCTAATAATATTTAAATTTTTGGTAGTATCATATCTTTTCCAATAAGATTGTTGCTCACTATAAAGAGCCTTACATAAAAATTGCCAATTATTATTTTTAATATATCCTAAGGTAGGCAAAGAGAATGATTGATAAAAAATAGGGAATCTCACCAATCTGACATCTGCTACTGTATCCGAAAAAGTGTAAATAATGATATTATTTTTTAATGGATTTCTCAATGCTATTTCTGGCTTGTTATTTTTGAGTCCAAAACCGATTACTTGATTTATATCTAATAAAATGCTATCATAGTAAATAGAGATTTCATTTTGTCTTTTATTTAATTTAATTAAGGACGATAAACTATCATTATACGACATCCAAAAATATTCTGATTCATTTTTAGCATAGCCTAAAAGTTTATTATATTTTGTCGGTAAAGGATAAAAATCAATATTTTCATCCTTTAAAGAAAAGAGAAAGAATTGTGAAATCTCATATTGAGAATTTTCTTTGCAAAATCCATAAATTTGTTGTTTAGTAGAATCATAAAAAACGGGTGTAGATGGAGCTATTTTTATATTATTAGATTGTGAATGTTGATTTTCGATTTCTCGAAAAGTGGAATGCTCATAATTAGACTTAAAAAAATATAACAAAAACCATATTGCTAAAAATATTACTACTGCAAATATATTTATAATCTTTCTAAACATTATTTTAAATTAAATTTTAAACTACATTTATTAAAATTAAATCTATATTTAACTAATCTATGTTAAAAAGTGAAAAAAAATTCCTCTATTATAGATTTAATTTAGTTTTTCAATCATTTAGATTTGTCAGGAGGAGTTGGTATATCAGGAATTTCTTTAGCATTTTGGAGTTCTTCCATGATCACTTCTATAGCTTTTAGTAGTTGATCATCGTTACCTAAATATTCTCTATAAGGGTCATTATCTATCACGATATCTGGTTCTAC
>JAHDSP010000226.1 GCA_018432645.1 Bacteroidales bacterium
AAAAAATAGGGGTCAATGTAAATATAATAGACAAAATAAAGTAAATATAAATAAAGATTATACTGGACAACATCATTGGCTTGAATTAGATAATAACCCTAACGAAAATTATTTAAAAGAGTTTGAGAAGGAGAAGGTGGTATGGCAGGAATTAGCGCAAGGTGCTCAATTTGCTTTTGATAGTAATGGGGAATTTTTTGTTTCTAATACGGCTTATATTTTAACAGGAAAAAAATTAAAATATATTTTAGGGTATTTAAATTCAAGATTAAATGAATTTACATTTGAAAAATGGTACTGTACAAAATTAGGTGGAAAAGGTATAAGGTGGTTAAATCAACATGTTACTGAAATTCCAATACCAATGATTGATTCATCTAATCAGCACATAGTTTCACAAATCGAATCACTTGTAGATAAAATCCTCGCCGCCAAAAAAGATAACCCGCAAGCAGATACCACCCCATGGGAAAAAGAAATAGACAAATTGGTCTACAAATTATATGAATTGACAGACGAAGAGATAAGGATAATAGAAAATGGCTCTATTTAAAGATAAATATCATATTGAATCCATTCGCTTACCTGGACATGATTATTCTCAAGAAGGAGCATATTTCATAACCATTTGCACGCACAATAGACAATGTTTATTTGGGAATATTGTTGATGGAGAAATAATGTTAAATAAATTCGGGGAATTGGTAAAAACCGAATGGCAGAAAACCGGCATTATTCGACCAAATATCGTTATTGATGCATTCGTTATTATGCCAAATCATTTACATGGAATTTTAATTATTAATGATGATTATTGTAGAGACACGTTGCAACGTGTCTCTACAATAGGGCGAAAAACAAATGAAAATAATCAAATTGAACAATTTGGGAAACCCACAAAAAATTCAATTCCAACCATTGTGCGATTATTTAAATCTATCACAACCAAACAAATAAATCAAATTCGTCAAACCCCTGGCATTCCTGTCTGGCAACGCAATTATTACGAACATATCATCCGAGATACAGATGATTTATCTCGCATTCGTCATTATATTGCTGACAATCCAAAGAATTGGAACAATGATAAATATAATATCAACCCCCAATAAAAAACACCTCGTAAAGGCATATAATCATATATCACATTCACATAAAAAAACCGTGGATTCATCAAATCCCAATTATCATCGTCATTCCATTCGCTTACCTGGACACGATTAGTCTCGTCCAGGTGCATATTTCATAACCATTTGCACGCACAATAGGCAATGTTTATTTGGTGAAATTGTTG
>JAHDSP010000067.1 GCA_018432645.1 Bacteroidales bacterium
AGCTCATCGATGATATTAGTAGCCCCGGCATATTTGTCAATTATAAAAAGTACATATCTGATATCTACATTTATGCATCTTTGCACACTAGTTTCAAATAAAATATCTCCACTCATACTTTCCCAATTGCCATCAAAAGCTAATCCTATGAGATTGCCTTCAGCATCTATCACACCACTACCACTATTACCACCAGTAATGTCATTATTAGTTATAAAACAAGTAATTATGTTACCATTCTTATCAGCATATTGGCCAAAATCTTTACTATTATATAATTCTTTTAATCTATCAGGCACGATGAATTCATCATTGGTTGGATCCTCTTTTTCCATTACACCAGTTAAAGTAGTTACATAGTTATAATGAACTGCATCAGCAGGATAATAATCTTGTACAGTGCCATAGGTCATTCTCATAGTACTATTAGCATCTGGATAGAAAGCTTTATTGGGCATCATTTCTCGTAGACCAGCGATGTATTTGCGATATCCTTCATTTTGTAGATCTTCAGCTTTTGACATCTCTTGCCATATTGAGCGTAAACTTGATAGAGTACTAAGTGTTAATTGAAATCCAAGATCTTTTTCTAAAGTTTTTAAATTGGGATTTTGTAGGAAGCTATTAAATCTAGTCTCATCTACTAAAATACTTTTATTATAAATATCGTCTGCCCATTTTTTAATATCACCTTTATATTTTTTTTCTAAAGTAGAGATAGTAGTTATTTGTTGATCTTTGGGCACATCATTTATATACATTTCAAACATTGATATGAAAATATCTTTATCTACATTAGCATTATAATCTTTAAAATATTTTTCGGCTTTTTCGTTTAAATTTTTTGCAATTAATTTAGCATTGCCTTCTATTTTAGCTTTCTCATCTTTGCTAGCATTTTCCATATTTTTCAGTACAAAGTACAATTGTAAAAGGTCGAAACCGAAATAAATAAATTCAGGTCCTTGTAGTAAAGCCTCTTGCAGATAAGTCATCGTTTTATTATATTTTGCTATGAGATTGTATGCATCTTCAATTTCTTTAAGGCAAGTGCCATATTTTTGTTGTCTAGTAGCATCTTGTTGTACCCAATTCATAAATTGGTTTTCTAGTTCTATTTTTCTATCATAAACATCCCATCTTTTCAGACCTTTAGTTTGTCCGATGAAATATTTCCAATAGTTAGATGTTTGAGCATATTTAGAAGAATATTGTAGTTTTATTTTAGGATCTTGATCCATATATGATCTCATAATAGATAATTTTTTATCTCTGATTTTTACAATTAAAGGATTATTTTGATTAATTGCTTGATCTACACCTTGAGAAGTAATATATCTATGAGTACTACCAGGGAAGCCAAAAATCATAGAGAAGTCATTTTTTTCAACACCTTTAATAGAAACAGGCAAATATTTTTTAGGTTTTAAAGGGATATTTTTATCAGAATATTCAGCTGGAGAGCCATCTGGAGCAGTGTAAATGCGGAAAATTGAAAAGTCTCCCGTATGACGTGGCCACATCCAATTATCAGTATCACCACCAAATTTACCAATTGCACTAGGAGGAGCCCCTACTAATCTGATATCTTTATATGTTTCATAGACATGTAAATAATATTCATTACCCTCAAACATAGGTTTAACGACTACATCATATTTGCCTTTTTCTGATGCTTCATTTTCTATTTCTTTAATCGCTTTGCTTATAGCTTTATCTCTAGCACTTAAACTCATAGAATCATTTACATTTTTTAGCACTCTATCAGTTACATCTTCTATTCTTACGACAAATGACATAGTCATTTCATCTATAGGTATCTCTTCAGATAGCTTGGTAGCCCAGAATCCATTTGTTAAGTAATCATTCTCTAAGGTACTTACTTGTTGCACAGCATTATATCCACAGTGATGATTAGTAAATACTAGCCCCTGAGGAGAAACTACAACTCCAGAGCAGAAAAAACCTAAACTTGGTTGATAATTATCAGAGCCTAGTCCTACAATAGCATCTTTTATGCTTGGTTTAGTGTTAGAAAACACTTCGTCGGCTTTTATTTTGAGTCCTAACCTTACCATGTCGGGATAATTAAGCTCTTCTATCCATACTGGCACCCACATACCTTCGTCAGGCTTAGTAGGAGGATTCACTGCAAATACTATCTGTATTGCAAATAATAATGAAATAAGTGAAACAAAAATTCTTTTCATATTTTATTGTTTTTTGCAAAAATAGTAAATATTATTTTATGTAATTGTAAGCCTGATTAAGATTTAGATTAATATATGATAAATTTATATCAATAATTATATAATATTGCTAAGTAATTATTTATTGTAAATGTTTTGAAATTATTTGTTTTTGTATAATTTAGCTAATTAAAATCGACCTATTAACATAATTTATGCAAAAAAAATATGTGGAAATCATTAATTTTCATTGTATTAGTGTTAATAATACTAGGCATTTTAGGTTATTTTTTTGAAAAAATTAATTTTAAATTACCTGGTGATATATTTATAAAAAAAGAAAATTTTAGTTTTTATTTTCCTATCGTTACTTGCATAATATTAAGCATAATTTTGACTTTAATATTAAATATTTTCAAAAAATAGGGCTCTATAACGTTTTGAGTGGGTTAATTATTTTACCACAAAGATCACCAAGATACTACACAAAGTTCACAAAGTGCCATTTATATCCCTTTTAATTCCATCTTTTAGTAAATAAATTCACTTTCATTTTTTCTCTGTGTTCTTTGTGCCTTCTTTGAGAACTCTGTGGTTAATATTTAACTATCCAATAATAAATAAAACTCATTTCTATGGAATTAGTCTTTTTTAATCTTTACCCACTCAAAACGTTATAGAGCCAAAAATAGTTTAATTTTTTTTAAGTAAAACAATACAATATGCTGAAAATATTTTCAATAACAAAAATATTAATTGTTATAATTAACAGCAATTTAATAATAGTTAAACTTTTTCATTTTTATTGAATTTATAATTTATACCAAAATATATATTTGGATTATAAATAAACATGCCTACGATACCACCACTCTTACCTACAGGCAATTCTATAGTAAAATTTGGTTTTATATAAACACTAAAATAATTAGATATGTTGTAATTTATGCCACATCCCAGATTAGCTGTCATAGCTAAAAATATAAAATCTTTGTTATATTCTGTATGAGTACAATATTCATATTTACCATAAGGAGAATGATACAAAGAAACATTACCAGTACCAAACAATTTCCATTTCTCATTTATAGTATAAAAATCATACATAATGCCTGCACCATATGATAATATATATAAATCTATCTTTATGGGGTAATCCACTGGATACATTAATCTAGGTCCTTCCGAGTGTTTCAAATCTTCATAAAAACTATAACCGCCACCTATATTTAATGATACAGATATTTTATCATTAACGTAATAATGTGTATTTAATTCAAATAATAAGCCTCTGTAATACAATTTCCATTTGTCTAACTCAAAATCAAAAAAAGGTGTACCTGATTTATGCAGTTGTATCAATGGAGATGTCGAAATGCCAACAGACCAATTATTTTTTTTCCCATCATTAATTAAAGAATCATTATTTACATAAGGAGTAATCACACTGTCCATTTTCTGTGAATTATAAATTCCAGATTTTGAAATTATAGGACCTTCAGCAAATATTGTGGGAACCTGAGCGTGAATAACATTTATGAAAATTAAATTGAAAAAACTAAATGCAAATATGATTTTAATTATATTGCTGAAAATTGTTTTATATTTCATAATAATTGATATTTAACTTATTATAATACATATAATATTGATATCGATAAACCTACATTATTGAAGGTATTTATCTGATCTTCTTTTTCATAAACTATAGGATCTTTTTTACGATATTCAATAATCCTTATATGGGTAG
>JAHDSP010000433.1 GCA_018432645.1 Bacteroidales bacterium
ACCCCTTCGGAGAAGGGGAATCGCACTGTATTCCCCTCTAATAGAGGGGATGTCTCGTAGAGACAGGGGTGTTAGCATGAGCGGAGACTTTTCTTTTGTTACTTTTCTTTGTGTGGTTGACAAAGAAAAGTAAATTAGATAGAAATTCATTAAAAATCAATTGTACTCTTAAGAAATATAGCTATTATTGATACATTCACCGTAATAAATTAGTTATTACTTTAACGCCTAATTAAAAAATTTTTTATTAAAAATTGAAAATATAGAATTTTTTAAAAATTTTATTATATTCGCAAAAAAGTTTATTAATATGAATGATTTCGAAAAAGCTATTTTGCAAGGCATCCCTGATGAAATACCAGAAATGCCAGAATTTGATAAAAATATAAATAGAGCTCCTAAACGTAGGCAAATATTAACAGAGAATGAGAAGAAATTAGCTCTTAAGAATGCTTTGCGTTATTTCCCCCCCAAACATCACGAATTTCTAGCAAAAGAATTTTTGAATGAATTGAATGAATATGGAAGGATTTATATGTATAGATATAGACCTACCTATCCTATATATGCTAGAAATATTAATGAATATCCCGCTAAATCTAAAAAAGCTGCTGCTATCATGCTTATGATACAGAATAACTTAGATCCACGTGTAGCTCAGCACCCATATGAGCTAATAATCTATGGTGGTAATGGGTCTATTTTTCAGAATTGGGCTCAGTATTTATTAACTATGAAATATCTAGCTACGATGACAGATGAGCAAACCTTAGTAATGTACAGTGGTCATCCAATGGGGCTTTTTCCTAGCTCACATGAAGCACCGCGTGTAGTAGTAACTAATGGATTGATGGTGCCTAACTATAGCAGTATGGATGACTATGATAGATATAATGCTCTCGGAGTAACACAATATGGACAGATGACTGCTGGCTCATATATGTACATCGGCCCTCAGGGAATAGTCAATGGAACTATGGTTACAATTTTGAATGCAGGTAGAAAAAAAGAACCTGGTAGACAAAATCTCAATGGCATGCTATTCGTCTCGTCTGGGCTCGGTGGTATGTCGGGTGCTCAGCCTAAAGCTGCTAAAATAGCTGGTGGTGTAGCTGTAATAGCTGAAATTAATCCTAAACCACTGAAAACTAGATTAAATCAAGGTTGGTTAGATGAATATTATGATACTCTTGATAAGCTAATACCTAGGCTGAGATTGGCGATGGCTAATAAAGAAAATGTTTCTATTGGTTATTTAGGTAATATTGTTGATTTATGGGAAAGGTTATATGATGAAAATATAAAAGTAGATATAGGCACAGATCAAACTTCTCTACACAATCCATATCAAGGTGGTTACTATCCTGCA
>JAHDSP010000285.1 GCA_018432645.1 Bacteroidales bacterium
CCATAGGAGCGTCAGGATCTTCACAAATCAATACAAATGATTTAGTACCTTTGGGGGCGTTATCCCAAGATAATTGCGGTGATATATTGGCTCCATCACAAGTATATTTGGCAGGTATCATACCACCATCACTAAATGAATTACTTTTTACAATAATATTTGCTGACATATTTGTTTTGTTTTTACATTGAATGGAAGTAAAAAATGTTAATGTTATTAACAATAATAAATGAATTTTCATTATTTATAATTTTATACAAATTTATAAAATTTTTTGAATTTATAATATTTAATTTTAACAATGAATTTTAGCTACGCTTACTTAAATTTTTTAAACTTTTTTGCTAAAATTTTTATATTGTTATAAAAATCATAGACAAAATACCAGCCAGCATGTAAACCTTCATTGTATCACTTAAATTTTTCCATTGAGATTTTTCTTTTGACTTTAATGTCATTATTATAATGTATATACCAAATGGTATTAATACTAATGCAAAGAAATATCCCATAATATTATATGCACTAGAGAAGAGTCTAACTGATATGTATATAAGCCCAATTAAAATTAAGATCATTAAAATTGTAATTACATTTTTAGCTGTCTTAATGCCATATTTGATAGGAATATTTTGACAATCATATGCCTTATCTCCTTCTATATCTTGTATATCTTTTACAATCTCTCTAGCAAAAGTGATGAAAAATGACAAAAATGCATAGCTAAAAATGAAAAAATTCATAGTTTTCCACATACTTACAGGTAATAAATGGGCATCCATACCTTCAAAAATTATTATTAGCCAAGGTAATATTATAGTAAGAGCTGCTATTAAGCTAATTATTATATTCCCTATAATTAGCTCTCTTTTATATTTAGTACTATAAAACCAAAACATAGCTGCTATAAACAAGTAAATAATAAATATTTCACCATTTTTCCACACCAAACATTGATAAAAACTGAGTATTATTCCTAATGTGATAAGAATTATGAAGGAATAGAGCCCTGTTTTATATGGTAGTTTATGGTGTAATATTAATTTATCAGGTTTATTGATCTCATCCATGCCATAATCGTAATAATCATTGAGAGCATAGCCAGCAGCAGACATAAGAATAAAGGATAGTGATATTAAAATATATTCTAATGTACTTATAGGCATAGCAGTGCCATCAAGAGCGTAGAAATGAGTTAATATCTGTTGATAAACTAAAAAAAATATTAGAGCTATAAATAATAAGTCTAGCCATCTAAT
This sequence comes from Bacteroidales bacterium, assembly GCA_018432645.1. Classification (GTDB taxonomy): domain Bacteria; phylum Bacteroidota; class Bacteroidia; order Bacteroidales; family DTU049; genus DTU049. Next base: position 1,260 of record JAHDSP010000285.1, read on the forward strand.
CAATTTGAAAAAATTACCAATTGATTTTACCATTCGAAGCAATCTTTGTCCATCCATTTATTTTGTGCTTTTAAAATTTGTTCACCTATTTCTCTCACACATCCTTTGCCACCACCATATCTTGATATATAATCTGCTATTTCTTTGATCTCTTGTGCAGCATCTGCAGGGCATACAGATATACCGACTTTATTCATTAGCTCATAATCTGGCAGATCATCACCTATAAATAATATTTCCTCATCAGTAATATTAAGTTTTTGTTTAATTAGTTCGTATTCATGGAGTTTATTAACAACTCCTAAATGTATATCATTTATTTTCAATGATTTAGATCGCCACATGATTGATTTAGCATGACTACCGCTTAATATCACTACATTGAAACCTTTTTTCATCAATAGTTGTAGAATATATCCATCTTTAACGTTGCCAGCTCTTATTTCTTTCCCATCCTCAGTTATATACATTTTACCGTCAGTCATTACTCCGTCGTAATCTAATATTATAGTAGTTATATTTTTTAGTTTTTCTTTATAATTTTTCATTTATTATAATATTTAATTATAGCTTTACTCAATATCTCATATATTTCTACTGCATCTGTAGATACATTTTGAAGAAAATCTAAATGCTTTTTTATTATCTCACTATCGCCTCTAACTGCAGGTCCTGTTTGTACTTCTGAAGGATGATATTGTTCGAGTCTATCTGTAGTTTCCCTGATAAGAGGTTTAATAATTTCATAAGACAAATTATATTTATCTAAAAGATTGTAAGCAAGTACATAAAGAAAATTCGGAAAATTAGAAATTAAAACACCTGTAGTATGTAAGGCAAGACGTTGTTCACTCTCTACTATCACATAATTCTGATGAATGCTTTCACAAATAAATTTTAATGTATCTAAAGTATATTTATCCGATGATTCAATTGCAAAATTAATGTTTGTAATAGATAGAGGTTTCCTTTTCCTAAAAGTTTGTAAAGGATATAGAACGCCATAATGTTTATGATTATCTAATACATTTGCTGTTAAAGTACCAGAAGTATGCACTACTACAGCATTTTCAGCATTTATATTTTTTGATGTTTCAGCTACAAATCTTTCTTGTCTAGTGATTATGTAAATATCTGCATCATGAGGAATGTCTGTTCGGAAAGTAAAATTATCTGTATCAATAGGATTATTGGTTACGATTTCTAATTGATCGAAATACAATTTTAAAAATCTACTAAGATGCCAACCTACATTACCATAACCTATTAAAACGATTTTCATGGTTTTAAATATTTTGAGATATTACGTTCACTTTCTCTTTTTTTAATAGCTTCGCGTTTGTCATATTCCTTTTTGCCTCTTACTAAAGCTATTTCTAGTTTAGCAAGACCTTTATCATTCAAATACAAACGTAAAGGTACTATTGTTAATCCAGATTCTTTTATTTTAGATTCTAACCTTTTAAGTTGATATTTATGTAAAAGTAATTTTCTATCGCGTTTAGGATCATGATTATTATAAGTACCATTAGCATATTCTGAAATATGTATATTTTTAGCCCATAATTCTCCATCTTTAAAAACGCAATAAGCATCAGAAAGAGAAACTTTGTTTTGCCTAATACTTTTTATCTCGGTACCAGTGAGCACTATACCAGCTTCATATTTATCTAAAATTGTATATTCAAATTTAGCTTTTTTATTTACTATTTCTACTTTATTTGCCATAAATTATTTGAGATTACAAAGATAATAGTTTTTTGATTTAAAAGAAAAATTTTTTAAAAAAATAGGGATAATTTATTGAATGTAATATACAGAAATAGGAATAAGGATTAAAATACATTTAATATTTTTGTATTTTACTTCAAAAAAGGTAGCTGCAATGAAATTATAATTATCATGCTATTTCAATTTTTCATTTAATTTCGCACAATAAACTGTAGCAATGTTAAAAAGAGAATTTATTATCATAATTTGTTTGATGATTATTTTATTAAATTTTTTAGAAAATAATGTCTCTGCTCAACGTATCCTTTGGTATGGCGAATTTACTTATGAAAAAAATTGGGATAAATTATTAAATGAAGATAGTCTTTTAAATAATTGGTACAGTGAAATTAGCAAAACTAATAAAGAATATATACTACCAGAAAAGATTTCTTTAAAAATAGAAATGACTGTTTGGAATATAAATGATAGCATAACTGCCTTTACTTGTGTATTAAAAAATTTAAATTTAGTTCCTGGAATTTTTTATCGCAACATTAAGATAAATGAAATATATGAACCATATAAAGCATCAGTGTTTTTCACTGCTAAAAATACTATAAATCAATTAGAAACATCCTGTAGCAGTATATTAACAAACAAATTAGGGTATTATTATACTGATACATGTTACTATGATTCGAATTTTGCTGATAATATAAATTATTTTTCATTAGATAGCTTGATTTTATTAGTTAATGAAAACATAAATAGTAAATTAAACTATTATAAAAAGGTAATTAACAATTATTATGAATTTAATATATTTTATGAAAGTTCAGTGAATCATATTGATACATTGATATTAGATAATCCGAGACTTTTACTTTTCCATAAATATGAATTGGATGAGATAGATAAAAAGATTCAAGAAATAGGAACATTGCATCTCGTAGAAGAGCTGAAACTTTATAATAATGATCCTATAGATTTCAAAAGTAAATATGACAATTTAAAAAATAAATTATTCCAGAAACAAAAAGAATTGAATGAGAAAATCAAGCATATAGACAGCCTTTTGATATTAGAATCTGATAAATTTTTTAAAGAAAATAAAAAACAAGAAAGTTTAGAAAATATAAATTACGCCTTACAATATAATCCAAATTCGTTTATTGCATGGAATGCATATATGAAATTTTATTTAAAAAATAGAGCTCTAGACACAACTTTGATAAAAACTCTAGAATTCATTAATAAATTTAAGAATATAAAATATGCCGATTTGCCTGAATATTTACAAGCTACAATAGACACTGTGTGGAATGTAAGTATAGAAGAGATAGATTACTTATTCACAAAAGAAGAATACAACAATGCGATAAATATTTTA
>JAHDSP010000370.1 GCA_018432645.1 Bacteroidales bacterium
CTTGTTTTATCAGTTCTAGTTTGTCTATCCTTCTAGCTAATAAAATTAAATTATCTCCATCTTTTGCAAATTTTTTTGCAGTAGCTTCACCGATTCCACTACTAGCTCCTGTGATTACAACTATTCTATTCATATTTTTTTTATTTTTAATTTATATTTAATTTTTTCAAAATCAATTATTATTATTAAACTTAATAGGAAAAACAACATTGGAAAAATCCTGTATCTGACCGTAGCTCCTAATATCGGAGTTGTATATCCTATCAATAAAGTTTCAATTATGGTAAACGATAAAAAAAATAATAAAATATTTTGTTCTTTTTGAGTAATTTCTTTTTTTCTAAAAATAATAGCTATAATGGTTATTAGTATCCAAATTAAATTTTCTATAAATGATGGTATTATTATCAAGCTGTGTATGTCATTGATAAAAGGTCTAAAAAATGTATTAATTATTGCTAATGGCGCATTAATTATAAATGAAAATAATGTGGGGTTTAATTTCAAAGGATTTATCATACTGCCGGCATTCTCACTTATTGCTAAATTTGTTGTGAGCTCGAGTTTATTTACAATTAACGACAATAAATCTAATCCAAATAAATATTTTAATAACGGAATTGATAAAATATAAATGAGAAAAACGCAGAGATATACTTGCCATACTTTATATTTCTTAATGATTTTATAAATTATCAAAGGTAATATTGATAAATATAATCCAATAATTATATAAACTTTCACTGTCGCAGCTATCAAGGTAGATATTAATAGTAATATTACTGATAATACATATTTTTTATCTATTAACATTTTTAATCCATAAAACCATAATCCAATAAGAAATATTATTATTGCTTCTTTCAATATTCCAGATGTCCATAGCAATAATGATGGGAATAAAAAAATGATTAAAAAGCTTATCTTTTTATTTACAAATGGTGCAATTGATTTAAATAAAAAATATTGCCCAATAAATGCAATGAATATAAAAAATAATATATGTAAGCCGAAATTACCTCCAGTTAATGGCATCAATACAGCATTTATCCTGATTATAAGTCTGTTTTCATA
>JAHDSP010000478.1 GCA_018432645.1 Bacteroidales bacterium
ACAGGATGATATTTTCAGAAATATCATTAGAGAACTTAGCAATCATAATATTTTTCTATTAAAAGAAACTGATATAACTGAGCAAATACATAAAGAATTTATTATACAATATTATAATGAAATATTGCGTCCTAATATTTACCCTATAATGATTTATTCTCTTAATACGTATGGCGTTTTCAAAGATAGCTCAGTATATTTAGCTATTCATATGCAATATTTTTCTGAAACTATCAAAAATAAAAAGAAAGAAGATTTCGCATTAATAGAAATACCTGATAGTATAGAGAGAATAGTTGTTTTGCCAGAAATTGGTGGCAAAAAATTTATTATGTTTGTAGATGATATAGTTAGATATTTTTTACCTAGGATTTTTAAATTTTTTCATTTTGATATTTTCACATCATATTCACTCAAAATCACTAGAGATGCAGAACTAAATATTGATAATGATATTTCTAAATCTCTAATGGAGCTGATTTCAGAAAAAATTGATGAACGCGAACGTGGGATACCTGTACGTATGGTGGTAGATGGAGATATCCCCGACAGGTTATTATCATTAATTTTAAAAAAATTCAATATTGATCCCAAGGCGACTATTGTCAAAGGACAAAGATATCATAATATTAGAGATTTGATGTATTTCCCAGATTTAGGATTAGATGATTTAGTTTTTAAACCAATAGAACACATTGCACATAAGGTGTTTATAAATTCCAAAAGCTTGATAGAAACTATTAAAAAGAAAGATCAATTGATTTGCTTGCCATATCAATCTTTTTATAATTTGTTAGACATATTACGTGAGGCATCTATAGATCCTAAAGTAAAAAGTATTAAAATTACAATTTATAGAACTGGGAGAAATTCGAGTGTGATGAATGCCCTGATGAATGCTGCTCGTAATGGTAAAAAAGTTACTGTATTCTTAGAACTACAAGCTAGGTTTGATGAAGAAAATAATATTTATTGGTCTAATCTTTTGCAAAAAGAAGGTATTAAGGTCATTCATAGCGACCCTGGTATAAAAGTTCATTGTAAATTGTTATTAATCAAAAGATTAGAAAATGATAAACTTATTTACTATGCTGGATTAAATACTGGAAACTTTAATTTATATACTTCTAAAACATACACTGATTTTATTATTTTGACGAAAGATGTTATGATTACTCAAGATGTAAACAATGTCTTTGAGTTATTAGAGTCCAATTTCAAAAAACCTGAATTTAGCAAACTTATAGTCTCACCTTTTTATATGCGTGATTTCATTCATAATCAAATAGATAGTTTGATAGAAAGCTATTACAGTGGTTATCCATCCTCAGCTATTATCAAGCTAAATCATCTAGTAGACGAGGAAATAATAGAGCATATATATAAAGCAGCTAAAATTGGTGTCAAATTCGATTTTATCGTCAGAACAACTTGTTGTATGAAACCTATTTATCCTACTATTGAAATTCGTAGTATCGTTGGCAGATTTCTAGAGCATGCACGCATTTTATATTTTAATTTTAATAAAAATAAAGATGAGCTTTATCTGTCTAGTGCAGATTGGATGCCACGAAATATGGATCATCGCATAGAAGTTACTTATCCGATTTTAGATAAAAATATTAAAAATTTATTATTAGATATTTTGCAATTGCAGCTAGCTGATAATCAAAAAGCCAGATATGTAAATAATCAATTAAATAATCAAATAATTACGAATGATAAGTCACCATTAAATTCTCAAAAGGCTATTTATGAATATTTAAAACAATATTTTTCAAAATTATAAAATTATGGAAACATTTGCTGCTATAGACATAGGCTCTAATGCTGCTAGATTAAATATTAGTAGTGTTTATATTGTAAATAGTAAATTTATTTTACATAAAATTTTACTTTTACGCTTACCACTTAGACTTGGTGAAACAGTTTATGAAAAAAATATCATTACTCATGAAAAACAAGAAAAATTAATTAAAACTGTCAATATTTTCAAAGATGTCCTAGATTTTTATGATATTAACGAAGTGAGAGCATATGCTACTAGTGCTATGCGAGAAGCTAACAATAAAGATAAAGTTATTAATGCCGTTTACAAAAAAACAAAAATTCTCATCAAAGATATTACTGGTAAACAAGAAGCTAATATTATAGCTAACTTATTAAAAAATTATGGAGAGCCACATCATACAAAATTACTCATAGATGTAGGCGGTGGTAGTACACAAATTTCTATTTTTTATCCAAATGGTGAAATGATAAACGATTCATTTAAAGTAGGAACTGTCAGAATGTTAAAAAATAATATTGATCCATCAGAATGGGATAGAATGTTAGATTTCACAATAAAAAATACAAAAAATGAAGATCTATTTGTAATAGGTTCTGGTGGCAACATAAATTTTATTAAAAAAAGATTCGGCTCATACGATAATCCCTTTTTAGACTTGACATTGCTAATGAATATCTATGATCAGTTGCAAGGGATTAGTGTAGAGGAGAGAATAATCAACTATTCACTTAATCCAGATCGTGCAGATGTGATAGTGCCTGCTTTGATAATTTATATTAGGTTGCTACAACTTCTACAAATTGATAAAATTGCTTGCTACCAAGTAGGCTTATCTGATGGAATTATTATGGAACAATTTTATGAAAAAAATTTAAAATTTTTGAAAAAATAAATAATAATTTTTTTAATTTAAAAATTATTTATAACTTTGCAATCCAAAATTTATGTATAATGTTTGCAATAGTAGAATTGGGTGGAAAACAATTTAAGGTTACAGAGGGCACTAAGTTATATATTAGTAGATTAGATGCTGAACCAGATAGCACTGTAGAAAGTGATAAAGTTTTATTGATAGCTAATGATGCTGATGTAAAAATAGGTAATCCTAATGTAGATGGAGCTAAAATAGCTTTTAAAGTTTTAGAACATCTTAAAGGGCCTAAAGTAACAGTTTTTAAAAAGAAAAATCGTAAAGGATATAGAGTGAAACGCGGCTTTCGTCCTTATCTGACAAAGGTAGAAATTTTAAATATTCAAGCTTAAAAATAGTAATTAGATATGGCACATAAAAAAGGAGTGGGTAGTTCTCGTAATGGTAGAGAATCCCACAGTAAACGTCTCGGAATTAAAAAATTTGGCGGTCAATTTGTGAAAGCAGGTAATATTATTGTTCGTCAACGTGGTACTAAACATTATCCTGGTGAAAATGTCGGCATTGGTCGCGATCATACCTTATATGCTCTTAAAGATGGTATAGTACATTTCACAAGAACTCGTGGCAATAGATCTTACGTTTCTATTAAAGAGAACTAATTTTTTCATAATTATAATATTTTTTTTACGAAAAGCTAATTGTAAACAATTAGCTTTTCGTTTTTATTATCATTTTATAAATTTTATTATATTTTTGTATTTTAAAAAGCCATAAATATGAAAAATATAAGTTTTGTTTTTACCCTTTTGTTCTTATTTACTAATTATATTTTTTCGCAAAAACCAGCATATGTGATTTATCACAATGGTAATAAAGTAGAATGGCAAGATTTATTAAAGGCAGCTGATTCATGTGATGTTATCTTTTTTGGTGAACTACACAACAATCCTATTGCTCATTGGCTGGAATATGAACTAGTTAAAGATTTGTATCAGAAATACTCAAATAGTTTAATTTTAGGTGCTGAAATGTTTGAAACTGATAATCAACTTATTCTGAATGAATATCTGAACAATCTTATTAATGAAAAAAATTTCTTAGAAGAAGCCAAATTGTGGCAAAATTTTCAGACAGACTACAGACCATTAGTTGAATTTGCTAAGAAAAATAATTTGCAATTTATAGCTACAAATATTCCTCGTAGATATGCTGCAGCTGTCAATTATGGGAGCTTTGCTGCATTAAATAAATTTCCTAAAGAAGCTTTGACTTTTATTGCACCTTTGCCTATACCTTTTGATTCTACTTTGGATTGTTATGCCTCTCTACGACAAATGCCAGCTATGGGTAGGGCACATACAACAAAACTATATTTAGATCAGGCTCAAGCTATTAAGGATGCTACAATGGCATGGAATATTATGAAAAACCTAGCTGATAATAAAAAATTTATACATTTTAATGGAGCATATCATAGTGATTATCATCAAAGTATTATCTGGTATTTAAACTATTATATGAAAGAAACTAAAAATTATAATTATAAATTATTAACAATTACTGTACAAGAAGTAGATAATATAGAAATACCTCCGTTAGGAAATCCTGCAGATTTTATTATTCTCACTCCTAACACCTTAACTAAAACATATTAAAATAATATGAAAATAATTATTAATTTTGCATTAAATAATAAAATTTTTTAAAAAAAATTTGTTTCTTTAAGTTCTTTAAACACTAATTATTAAAAGTAACTGTGTAATTATTTATAAAAATTTAAAAAAAAATTATACCCTCACATATGAAATATAATTCAGAATTGGAGCCTTTGAAAATACCAGAATATGGTAGAAATGTACAAAATATGGTAAATTATGCAAAAACCATAGAAGATAAAGAAGAAAGAACTCAATTTGCACATAAAATAGTTAAAACTATGGCTGCAGTAGTAGGAAATGGCAAATACGAAAGCTCTAAATATTGGGATCATCTTTACATCTTAGCTGATGGTGATTTAGATATAGACTGGCCAGTAAAAGTAAATATCAAATATTTACACTTTGTTCCTGAAAGGATACCTTACAGAGGTGAGTATAATTCTAAATTTCGTTTTTATGGTAGAATAATCGAAGATATGACAAAAAAAGCTATAGAGATGCCTGAAGGCGACGAAAAAAATGAATTATTAAAACATTTAATTATGACAATGAAAAAATTGTACATATATTGGAATAATCAAATG
>JAHDSP010000003.1 GCA_018432645.1 Bacteroidales bacterium
CAATGATTTAGAAGAAGTAGGATTGGATCATTATCATCATACAATGTTTGAAATGCTCGGTAATTGGTCTTTTGGTGATTATTTCAAAAATGAAGCTATTCATTGGGCTTTTGAATTACTTACTGAGGTATATGGCATTGACAAAAATAATTTGTATGTTACATATTTCGAGGGTGATGCTCATGAAAATCTTAATGAAGATATAGAAGCTAAAGAATTATGGCTGCAGCTTTTACCTGCTGATCATGTTTTAGCTGGCAATAAAAAAGATAATTTCTGGGAAATGGGTAATGTGGGTCCATGTGGCCCATGCTCAGAAATACATATAGATTTACGTGATAATGAAGAAAAAAAGAAAATTCATGGTGCTACTCTGGTAAATACAAGACATCCAGAGGTTATAGAATTATGGAATTTGGTCTTTATTCAATATAATAGAAATGCTGACGGCTCACTAACTCTACTGCCTCACAAGCATGTAGATACTGGTATGGGATTAGAAAGATTGACTAGAGTATTACAAAATGTGAATTCTAACTACGATACAGACCTTTTCCAACCATTAATTAAAAAAATTGAACAATTAGCTGGCATACCATATAAAGTTGATTCACAAAAAGATATTGCTTTTAGAGTAATCGCAGATCACGTGAGAGCAGTTAGCTGTGCTATAGCAGATGGTCAGCTGCCATCAAATGTGAAAGCTGGATATGTAATCAGACGTATTCTAAGGCGCGCTATCAGATATGGATATCAATATTTGAATATTACTGAACCTTTTATTTATAAAATTAGTCAAACTTTTATAGAATATTATCACAAAATCTTTCCTGAACTAAAACAAAAAGCTGATCTGATAATAAAAGTTATTAATCAAGAAGAAATCTCCTTCCTCGCTACTCTAGAACGTGGTATTAAACTTTTTGATCAATATATAGAAAATCATAAAAATACTAATATCATTGATGGACAGTTTGCTTTTGAACTTTACGATACATATGGCTTTCCTATTGACTTAACTCAACTCATGGCAAAAGAAAAAGGATTGGATGTTGATATTACAAAATTTGAAGAATTTCTTAATCAACAACGCCAGCGTAGCCGCCAATCTTCACAAATAGATACTGAAGATTGGATAATAATAAAAGATGGCGAAAGTGAATTTGTAGGTTACGACACATTAGAATGTCCAACACAAATCATTAAATATAGAAAAATTGTCAAAAAAAATAAAACATTTTATCATTTGGTTTTAGAAAAAACGCCATTTTATGCTGAAAGTGGCGGACAAGTTGGAGATACAGGAATTATTTATTCTACTAATGAAACCATTACTATTCTAAATACTATCAAAGAATATGGCCAAATAATACATATATCTGATAAAATACCTCAAGATTTACAATCTGTGTTTATTGCTAAAGTAGATATAGAAAAACGATTATCTACTATGAAAAATCACTCTGCTACTCATCTACTACATTATGCACTCAGACAATTGCTAGGACAACATATCGAACAAAAAGGCTCTTTAGTTCATCCAGATTATCTCAGATTTGATTTTTCTCATTATGAAAAAATTCCTGTTGAGCAATTAAATGAAATAGAAAAAATAGTAAATAAATTGATTCAAAATAATTATCCTTTAGAGGAGCATAGAAATTTACCTTACCAGCAAGCGATAAATATGGGGGCTATGGCTCTTTTTGGAGAAAAATATGGCGACCACGTAAGATTAATAAAATTTGGTGATAGTAAGGAACTATGCGGCGGTACACACGTCAAAGCGACCGGTGATATAGGATGTTTCAAAATTATAAACGAAACAGCTGTGGCCTCAGGCATTAGACGTATAGAAGCTATTACTGGCATGAAAGCTATTGAAACTTTCCAAGAAACTTTTAATATTTTTTCTAAAATAAAAAATATTTTGAAAACTAATAACCCTCTGGATAGTGTTAAAAATTTAATTGAAAAAAATAAAGAATTAACTAAACAAAATGAAGATCTGCTAAAAGAAAAATTGAATAATATTGCTCATAATCTCATAGATAATGCAGAAAAAATAAATGATGTCTTTTTCATTGGCGAAATTTTAAATTTGTCTCCTGATCAATTGCGGCAGTTATCTTTCATATTAAAAACTTTTAATAAAAATATAGTAGCAGTCATAGCAGCTAATAAATCTGACAAAGCTAATGTATCTTTTGTCATAGCTGATGAGGTAATTAAAAAATATAATTTCAATACAAAAGATTTAATAAATATTGCTGCTCCTATTATTCATGGCAAAGGTGGTGGACAACCTAATATGGCTATTATGGGTGGAGAGAATAAAGGAAATTATCAAACTTTAATTAAAGAAATAAAAACATTCATTATAGAAAAAACAAAAGGATAATAAACTGTCAACCAATTTCAGGGCGTGACAGTCAATAATTTCATCCACAAATTTACACAAATTAACACTGATGTTTTAGTTTTTTAAAGTACATTTATGAACTAACTTATTATCTATTATCTTATTCACCTTTTCTCCTCTACTCCCAGTCTCCTCTTCACCTCGTCTCCCCGTCACATCGTCACCATTCACTCTCATTTGTGTGCATTTGTGGACTAATTTACAACTATTCAACTTATTACCTTTTACCTATCCCCTTTTACCTTGTACCTTTTACCTTTTACCAAAATTAATGTCTCATAAATCAAACATCCTTGTTAATATATTTCCATTATAATTAATCTGAAGCATATAAATACTTGAAGTTAAATTTAAAATTGGTATTTTA
>JAHDSP010000399.1 GCA_018432645.1 Bacteroidales bacterium
CAAAAAGGTATTAGTTAAATCACCAACCGAAAAGATATTAGCTAGACGTAAAACAAAAGGGTTAGCAGTTTATAGTGTAAATATAGTAGAGAAAAAGATAACTAATTTTTTAGTTTGGATGATGAGATTCAGAGGAGTAGCCACAAAGTATCTACAGAACTACCTTATGTGGTTTGTAGTGATGAATAAGTACTTGAAAGCCGATGTTGAATCAGACATTGGACGACTACTCAATCTGTCATCCCACGATAGATGGGCGTGGGAGCGGTATTTTAGATTGATGAAATTGAAATATTAAATATCATGTAAAATTAAACAAAAATTTTATTATTTTCAATACCTTCCCACCATCATCTTTTTCACTTACTAAATAACTCATTTACCTCTTTTATTCCCTACCTCTCTTCCCTTTTTTCACATTTTTTTATCTAATAGTATTATCATTGATTCAAATTGATATAAGTCTTATATATATTATTTATCGTTAAATTATTAATTTAATTGTTCTAATTAATTCAATAATTAAATAAATTTATTAAAACTCATTTTTCTGTTAAAGAATTTTTTTAAATCATTGGAATTTTTTATTTTTACAAAAAATTGAATTTAATGAAAAACTTTGTACATCTACATTTGCACACACAATACTCTATACTCGATGGCGCAGCTAATATAGAGCGAGTTTTAGCTAAAGCTCAACAACTTGAAATGCCTGCAATAGCTATCACTGATCACGGAAATATGTATGGAGTATTAGAATTTTTTCTTAAATCCAAAAAAACTAATGTGAAGCCAATCTTAGGCTGTGAAATTTATGTAGCCAAACGTTCTATGAATAAAAAAGAAAGTGATATTGATAGATCTGGTTTTCATCTTATTTTATTAGCTAAAAATCTTACTGGTTATCATAATCTTTTAAAATTGGTCTCAAAGGCTTCGATTGATGGATTTTATTACACTCCTAGAATAGATAAGGAAATATTAGCTAATTATCATGAAGGATTAATAGCTAGTTCTGCTTGTTTAGGTGGAGAAATACCATATTATATTAGGCAAAATAATATGGATAAAGCTCGGCAAGCTGTTGCTTTCTACAGAGACCTATTTGGTGATGATTTTTATTTAGAATTGCAGAATCATGGATTAGAAGATCAAGCAAAAGTAAATCCTATACTGAAAGATTTAGCTAATGAATTTGGAATAAAAACAATTGTTACTAATGATGTGCATTTTGTAAATAAAGAAGATCAAGAAGCTCACAATTTATTAATTCGTCTAAATACTAATAGAGATGATGGCACTCTAATTTATTCTGGCAAAGAATATTTGAAATCATATGATGAGATGCTACAATGTTTCACTGATGATGAAGAATCTATTCTAAATACATTAGAAATTGCAGAAAAGGTAGAATCTTACTCTATAGAGAATAATATTGTTTTGCCGAAATTTACTTTACCAGAAAATTTTAAAGATGATTTTGACTATTTATCCTTTCTCACTTACGAAGGAGCTAAAAACAAATATGGTAATCCACTGCCAGCAGAAGTAAATGAAAGAATAGAATATGAACTAGAAGTAATAAAAAAAATGGGCTTTGCGGGGTATTTTCTTATCGTAGTAGATTACATAAAAGCTGCTAAGCAAATGGGCGTTTTAGTTGGTCCAGGTCGTGGTTCTGCTCCAGGTTCCATAATATCTTATTGTATTGGCATCACCAATGTAGAACCACTAAGATATAAATTACTTTTTGAAAGATTTCTAAATCCAGAGCGTATTTCTATGCCAGATATAGACGTAGATTTCGATGATGCCGGTAGACAAAGTGTTTTGAATTACGTTATCGAAAAATATGGTAATGATAAAGTGGCACAAATTGTTTCTTTCCAAACAATGCAAGCTCGTATGGCTATTAGAGATGTTTGTCGTGTAAAAGGTATTCCTTTGTCTAAAGCTGATAAAATAGCTAAACTTGTTCCTGCTCGTCCTGGTACTAAACTGAATGACGCTTTAGAAGAATCACCAGAATTCAAACAATTATATGATGAGGACCCAGAGGCTAAACAAGTCATTAATATAGCTATGACTCTCGAAGGTAATGTGAGATCTACTGGTGTACATGCTTGTGGTGTGATTATTAGTCCTTCAGATATTACTGATTTTGTACCATTGGCTCAGGCCAAAGACTCTCCTATTCCTGTCGTTCAATATGAAGGTAAAGATATCGAAAAAGCTGGAATGTTAAAAATGGACTTCCTAGGACTTAAAACATTGTCTATTATTAAAGATACATTAGAACTGATTTATAAACGAAAAAAAATTAAAATTGATATAGATAATATTCCTTTAGATGATAAAAAAACTTTTGAACTTTTTCAAAATGGAGCAACTGTAGCTGTTTTTCAGTTTGAATCACCCGGTATGCAAAAATATCTTAAAGATTTGAAACCAACTTCATTAGATGATCTAGTAGCTATGAATGCCTTATATAGACCTGGACCTATGGGATATATACCTACTTATATAAAACGAAAAAATGGTTCTGAACCCATAAAATATCATCATGAAATAATGGCTGAAGTATTAGAAGATACTTATGGTATTATGATTTTTCAAGAACAAATCATGCAATTAAGTGAAAAAATGGCTGGTTTTTCTAAAGCTGAAGCTGATACCTTGAGAAAAGCTATGGGAAAGAAACTTCATGAACTTATTGAACAAATGAAAGTAAAATTTATCGATGGTTGTGTAAAAAATAATATTAGTAAAGAAATTGCCGAAAAAGTTTATGAAGATATGGCTCAGTTTGGCAACTACGGATTTAATAGATCCCATTCTGTGGCTTATTCTATAATTTCTTATCAAACCGGTTATCTAAAAGCTAATTATGCTGCTGAATTTATGGCTAGCGTTTTGACTCATACTAGTCTAAAAGAACTTAATAAAATGCTGAGTGAATGCGATAGATTAGGCATTAAAGTTTTAGGTCCAGATATTAATGAATCTAATACTAATTTTACTGTCATTAATGATAAAACAATTCGTTTCGGACTAAATAGCATAAAAAATGTTGGTAACATCGGTGCAGAAGCTATCATAAAAGAGCGTGAGGACAATGGACCTTTTAAAAATATTACTGATTTTGCTCGTCGTATAGGTTCTAGATCTATAAATAAAAGAGTAGTAGAGGCTTTAGCTCAAGCAGGTGCCTTTGATAGTTTACAATTAAAAAGATCACAATTTTTCTATGTTTATGATAATAATGAAAATACTATAGATAGATTACTGCGCTTTGCTAATGATTATCAATCTTCTCATAATGCAACTGCTAGTCTATTTGGTGATGAAGAGATAGCTTCTGAATTTCCAATGCCCGATTGCCAAGAATGGGATTCTAAAACTTTAATAGAAAAAGAACATGAAGCATTAGATTTTTACCTTTCAGGACATCCATTAGATCCTATTAAACATTTATTGACATATTTTACTACAAATAAATTGTCAGATATTAGTAAAACTACCGAAGATGGAAAACAAATATTCTTTGGTGGATTAGTACAGTCTCTGCAAGTGAAAAATGATAAAAATAATAATCCCTTTTTAATAGCTGAAATTTCTGATTATAAGTCTAATTATTCTCTTAGATTTTTTAGAAATGATTTTAGCTATGCACAGTCTCTATTAAAACTCGATAATCCGTATTTTTTCATGGGTAAATGGCAAATTAATAAAAATTCTAATCAAGCTTTCTTATCTATTAATTCTATTTATACAATAGAAGATATTCAAAAAGCATTTGATAAAGCAAAAATCATTATTTCACTCCAGGATCCGAACGATGAAGATTGGATAAAGCTTATTGAATTAATAGAAAACACTGATGGTAAAAATTCTTTATTTTTTAATATTAATTCAAATGGTAAAAATTTATATTTGAAATTAGGTAAAACTGTTGCTCATCACATCATTAATGAATTAGAAAATATTAAAAGCATTACCTCTATCAAAATTTACAATCAATTCATCAAAGATTACATAGAAACTATTATAAATATAGATACAGAAGAGGTACTAGATGATGAGGTTTATGCTCTTGAGGATGATACAATGGTGGATATATAAAAAACTAGACCTCCTATATTTTTATGATTGCCGATTTTTATTATATTTGCCTTGCTTTATCAAATCATTAATATTTTTATAAATGCCTTTTTCTGTAATAAAAGAATTAATAAATTTTGCAGGAGTGATGTCAAAAGCGTAATTAATAGATTGATAATCTGGTGGGAATAATTCCGAGCTAATCCACTCATCATTATAAAAAGATTGAATAGATTGTATTTCTGAAGAATGCCTTTGTTCTATAGGAATGTCATCACCAGAATCTAAAGAAAAATCAAAAGTAGAAATAGGGGCAGCTACATAAAATGGTATAGAATGAGCAGCAGCAGCCAAAGCTTTTAGATAAGAACCAATTTTATTAGCTACATCACCATTTCTAGCTATTCTATCTGCACCGATTATTATCATATCGACATTATGTTTCATCATAAGTAGTCCACCTGTGTTATCAGTAATAACAGAGAAAGGTATTTTTTCATTATAAAGTTCCCATGCTGTCAACCGAGAACCTTGATTTAAGGGACGAGTTTCATCTACCCAAACATGAATAGGTATATTTTGTTTATTTGCTTCAAAAATTGGAGCCAATGCTGTTCCATAATCACCGCACGCTAACCATCCAGCATTACAATGAGTAAGTATATTCACTATGTTGCTTGATTGATTATGAATTGCTTTAATTAATTCCACTCCATACGTTCCAATTTTGTAGCAAGCATTTATTTCATTATTTACAAATTCGATAGCTCTATCATAAACTTGTGAATTATTTATGTTTTCATTTATTGCTGAAAACACGTAATCTGCACCTTTTTTTAAATTGATAGCTGTGGGACGTAGTGAGATTAATCTATTATAATCTTGAAGGATAAGATTAATATTACCATCATTAGAATAATGTGATAACCAAATAGCGTAAGCTGCTGTGATGCCAATAGCTGGAGCACCACGTACAGCCATAGTAGTGATAGCATTAGAGATGTCATTTAGATTGTTTAATTCCAAAATCGAAAATCTAAAAGGTAGTGCCCTCTGATCAATGCAATAAATTCTTTTATTATTAAAATCTGCCCATACTGATTGATAATTTTTATTATTAACTCGCATATTTTTTATAAAATTTTAATTTTTATTTCTTGGATGAAAATTGTCTATAACATCTCTCAAATATGACATAGAAACATGAGTATAAATTTCTGTAGTAGTGATAGATGAATGTCCTAGCATTTCTTGTACAGCAAAAAGATCTGCGCCATTTTCTACTAAATGTGTAGCAAAGCTATGTCTGAAAGTATGTGGATGAACATTTTTTTGTATACCAGCTTTAGCAGCATAATCTTTTACAATTATAAAAATCATTTCTCTAGTTAATTTTTTTCCACGTCTATTAAGAAATATATACTGTTGATATTGAGTAATCATCGGATAATGAGGTCTACTATATTCTATATAATAGTACAAAGCATTTTTTGCCTTACTACCAATAGGAATATAGCGTTCTTTATCACCTTTTCCTATAACTCTCAAAATGGATTCATCAGTAAAATAATCCATCATTTTCAAATTAATAAGCTCGCTTACTCTCAATCCACAACCGTATAAAACTTCTATGATAGCCTTATTGCGATGCCCTTCGAACTTACTTAGATCAATAACAGATAAAATTTGCTCAATCTCTTCAATTGATAAAATTTCGGGTAATTTTCTTGTAATTTTAGGTGTATCTAATTGCTCAGCAGGATTGTCTTCTATGATTTCTTCTTCTTGTAAAAATTTATAAAAAGCCCTGATGCCAGAAATTATACGTGCTAAAGTGCTACTTTCCATCCCCAATTCAGATAAGAAACTTACAAATTGTTCTAAATCAGACAAATTAGCAGAAATGAATGATTTATTAATACCACTAAAATAATTAATTAACTTACTAGCATCTCTCAAATACGCATCAATAGTATTAGGACTATTGCGTTTATCTAAAAGTAAATATTTTTGAAAACTTTTTAAATACTCATTATACATATTACATTTAAGAGGGAAATTAAAACAAATATAAAAGTAATAAAAATTTTAAACAAGGGAACTGTAAATAAAAGTATAAATTACTTAGAAATAAAAAGGATTAGATAGTAAATTCAGAAAGTGAAGAGTAACTATGAGGTATGGAAATAATGAACATTTTTCAAATGTTTCAAATAATATATGATATTTTACTAACTCTAAAATATTCATACCAGGCAAATCTGTCCGAGGATGCAAGGTTAAGCATTCTGCCAATATTACTAATGACACCTCCTGATAGATATTTACCTATCGCTACATACCACATAATGTAGTTTTGCAGGTATTTGGTTGCTACTCCTCTAAACTTTAAATATATCCATCTGGCAAATTCCTCTGACTTAGCCTTCACTATAGCTGTGCTATAGATACCTCGTTTTTTCTTTTTGGCTCCTACAATCTCTTTGTGTTTCACTTTGCTCTTTCTTATATGTCTAAATGCGTATTTGGTACCGGTACATAAAACTTCATCTTCTGTTATTCTACCTTTTAGAAACTTC
>JAHDSP010000304.1 GCA_018432645.1 Bacteroidales bacterium
ACCTATCACCTATTCTCCCCGTCTCCTCGTCTCCCCATCACTTTATATCTCTCTATATGCTTGCTGTATTGTTTTTAGAATATTTTCTTTATCATATTTAAGCATATGCTTCAGCTCCCCTATGCTACCGTGCTCTACAAATTGATCTGGTATTCCTAAGCTAATTTGTTTACTATAAATTTTATTTTGTATCAAAAAATGTGATATAGTTGCAGACAACCCATATAGTGTGCCATCCTCTATAGTTATAATTATATCGTGTTTATTACATAACCCTGCTAAAGTTTCAGTATCTAGTGGTTTTAGGAAGCGAAGATTCACATGAGTGGGATTTATGCCTAGTTTTTCAAACTCTGGATATAGTTCTACAACGTCATGGCCTGGTTTACCAATAGATATAACAAGTACTTTTTCACCTTCTTTTAGAATATTAGCTTTGCCAATGGGTAAAAGCTCCATAGGTAGATTGTAATCTAAATATTCTGCATTAGCCTTAGGATATCTAATAGCGAATGGACCTTTTTGATAATTATATGCAGTAAACATCAGATTCCTCAGTTCTATACAATCTATGGGAGCACTTATTATCATATTGGGTATTAAATTTAAATAAGCTAAATCGAAAGTCCCTTGATGTGTTTTGCCATCCTCACCTACTAGACCACCTCTATCTATACCAAAAATTACAGGTAATTTTTGTAGTGCTACGTCATGAATTATTTGATCATATGCTCTTTGCAAAAAAGTAGAGTAAATAGTCGTGAACGGTATCAACCCTTGGGCGGCTAATCCAGCAGAAAAAGTAACTGCATGTTCTTCAGCTATTCCCACATCAAAAACTCTATCTGGATATTTAGCATACATAATATCTAGTGAAGAGCTAGATACCATTGCTGGTGTAATAGCAACAATTCTTTTATCTTTATCAGCTAATTCTAAAAGTGTTTTTCCATAAACATCTTGGTATCTAATAGGGCAATTTTCTTTATTTGTATTCTTAAATATTTCACCTGTTTCTGGATCAAATTTGCCAGGATTATGGAATATTACAGTATTTTTCTCGGCTGGTGGATAACCTTTACCTTTTTGAGTTAAAACATGTAATATCTTAGGGCCTGGTATGTTTTTTAAATTATTCAATATATCAATCAATTGTTTTAAATCATGGCCATTTACTGGACCGAAATATCTAAGATTAAAGGACTCAAAAAAATTAGAATGTCTAAATAGGTTATTTTTAATTATTGAAGTAGTTTTATTAACAATATTTCGCAAAAAAGTCTCTTTAAATTGTTCATAAGCGGTATTTTTTAACTGGTTATAAGATTTAGAAGTTATTAGATGGATGAAATAGTTTTTCAATGCTCCAGTAGCACTATCTATTGATATATTATTATCATTGTAAATTATCAAAATGTTTGCATTAGTATCGCCAGCGTGATTCATAGCTTCATAAGCCATACCGCCAGTCATACTACCATCACCGATAACTGCTATAAAAGTATTTTTGCTATTTGGATTTAAAGTTTTGTCTGCAATAGCCATGCCTAGAGCTGCTGATATACTAGTACTAGCATGTCCTGTGCCGAAAGCATCGTGAATACTTTCATCTCTACTTGGGAAACCACTTATACCTTTAAATTTTCGTATAGTTCTAAATGCTTCTCTTCGTCCAGTTAATATCTTATGAGAATAAGATTGATGTCCTACATCCCAGATAATTTTATCCGATGGGCTATTAAATACATAATGAAGAGCTATAGTTAACTCTACGACACCTAGATTAGCTCCCACATGACCAGGAGTATTACACATCACTTCTATTATATATTCTCTGATTTCTTGTGCTAATACTTTTAGCTCCTCTAGAGAATATTTTTTCAAATCCTCGGGTCTATTAATTTTATCCAAATGTGGATACTCTATCATCATTTTTAATTTATACAAAATTATTTATAAATTTTTAAATAAAATCCTATTATGATATATATTTTAGTATTATAATCTGTAATTAAAATTGTTTATAATTACGTAAGAATCTTGTTTTTAGTATATAAGTGTAAAACTTATTCTATTTGCTAATTTTAAATTTAATGAGTGTAATTTTAATATTTGTACAATTAATTTTTATGTATTTTTGCTAAAAATTATATTTTATGATTAGACAAGAATTAATAAATCCTAAAAGTATCGTTGTAGTAGGAGCATCTAATAATGTGCAAAAACCAGGTGGTAAAATTTTGAAAAATATAATAGATCACAAATATAATGGACAACTATTTGTGGTCAATCCTGGTTCAGACATTGTGCAAGGAATCAAATCTTATCCATCTGTTGATGAATTACCTGATAAAATTGATTTAGCTATTTTGGCTATTGCTTCGCATTTATGTCCTGATGCTGTAGATACTCTAGCTAATAAAAAAGGAGTGAAAGCATTTATAATTATTTCAGCTGGTTTCGCAGAAGAAAGTAAAGAAGGAGCAATGTTAGAACACAGAATCGTTGATACTATAAACTCTGTAAATGGTAGTTTAATAGGACCTAATTGTACAGGAGTTTTCAATACAAATTATGCTGGTATTTTTACTACACCTATTCCAGAGCCGAATCCTCATGGTTGTGATTTTATTACTGCTAGTGGTGCTACAGGTGTATTTATAGTAGATTTATGTATAGTTAGAGGGTTGCCTTTTTCTAGTATTTATTCAGTAGGTAATAGTGCACAATTAGGCGTAGAAGACATTTTAGAATATATGGATGAGACTTTTGATCCATTAACAAGTTCAAAAGTGAAATTGTTGTACATGGAGAATGTGAAAAAGCCACAAAAACTTCTTAAACATGCCCAATCATTAATATCAAAAGGATGTAAAATAGCTGCTATTAAATCTGGTTATTCTGAGGCTGGTTCTAGAGCGGCTGCTTCTCATACTGGTGCAATGATAACTGCTGATATAGGTGTGGATGCATTATTTAAAAAAGCAGGTATTGTACGTTGCTATGGTAGAGATGATCTAGTAACAGTAGCTTCTATATTTATGCATAAAGAATTAACAGGAAAACGTTTAGCTATCATCACTCATGCTGGTGGTCCTGCTGTCATGCTGACAGATGCCTTATCTCATAGCAATATAGAAATACCTCCTCTCAAAGGAGAAAAAGCTCAAGAGCTTCTTTCATATCTTTTCCCAGGTTCTTCTGTAAATAATCCCATTGACTTTTTGGCTACTGGTACAGCTGAGCAATTAGGTATTATATTAGATTATTGTGAAAATGAATTTGATGATATTGATGGTATGGTTGTAATATTCGGTAGTCCAGGGTTATTCCCTATTTTCGACGTCTATAATGTTTTACACGAAAAAATGTTGACTTGCAAAAAACCTATTTATCCTATTTTACCATGCGAAATTGAAGTTGGTGAAGAAGTGAAAGATTTTATTTCGAAAGGACATGTTCGTTTTCCAGATGAAGTACTTTTTGCTAGAGGCTTAATTTCTGTTTTTAATACACCTAAACCACAGCTAAACATTACTTTACCTGAAGTTGATAAAAATACTATTCGTAATATTATTAATAATAGCAATGATGGATTTTTGCCTCCTGCTATGGTGTCTCAACTTTTGGACGCAGCAGGTATCCCTAGAGCTAAAGAAATCGTTGTTAGTGATATTAAAGAAATAGATAATGCTTTAAGAGAAATCTCTTATCCTTTAGTAATGAAAGTGGTAGGCCCCATACATAAGACAGATGTAGGTGGTGTCGTTTTAAATGTAGAAACTAAAGAGCAGCTCTTGAGTGAATTTGAAAGATTAATGAAAATCCAAGATGCTAAAGGTGTTCTTTTACAACCTATGCTTAGTGGATTAGAATTATTTATTGGTGGCAAAAAGGAAGGTGATTTCGGACATATCGTCACTGCTGGGTTGGGTGGTATATTTGTAGAAGTTCTTAAAGATATTCAAACTGCTCTATCACCTATTACATTTGATGAAGCTTTGACGATGATACATAATCTGAAAGGTTATAAACTAATAAAAGGTGTTAGAGGTAGTAAAGGAGTTGATGAGAATGTTTTTGCAAATATTATACAACGTGTAAGTGCTCTAATGACTATAGCTCCTGAAATTGCTGAAATGGATATAAATCCTCTATTGGGCAATGGCTCTAATATTATAGCCGTGGATGTTAGAATAAATATTGTTAAACATTAATATTTTGTATTTTTTTTAAATATTTTATTTATTTTTGCATAATTAATTCAGTTTTATGAAGAAAGTTTTAGTATATCTTTTTTTATTCAATGTGATTAGCTTTGCATTTGCACAGAATTATTCTGTTGTAAATGTTAAAGTAGAAGATTCACAAAATCACAATAATATTGCTACTGCTGAGGTATCAATTGGTGAATTAAAATCAATAACTAATGAAGAGGGCATTGCTTCATTTAAAATTTTACCTGGTATTTATGGTCTTTCGGTGAATGCTACAGGTTATCAGCCTTATAATGACATAATAGATTTAATTTCTGTGAAGGATACAACTATTGTAATTTTGCTCACAAAGGGATTATCTCAAGCTTTTCAGCAAGAGCAGGCTCGAGAGCAAGAGCTAGAGATAGTAAATGATGATCTTGATAGAGGCATTTCATTAATTCCATTACTTCTTACTTCTCGAGATCCATACCTTAACTTAGCTTCTTACAATTTGAGTGCAGGTTCATTTTCACCTCGTGGCATAGAACGCGGTGGCTATGAATCCTATATTAATCAAGTGCTGCTATATAATCCAGAGTTAGATAGAGTTAATTATTCTGATATTAGTGGATTAAATGATGCTACTAGATATTCTGACGATTCCTATGGATTAGAGCCATTATATATGAGCTTCGGCGATATTATGGGCGTATCTAATATTTTAGCTACTCCATCTCGCATTAGGCTCGGACATCAGATCAGCTATGGTATTAGTAATAAATCATGGGAACATAGATTAATGTATACATATAATAGTGGCATTATGCAAAATGGATGGGGCTTTGCGGCAGCTTATTCTCATAGATATGCTTATGATACTTATATGCCCGGCACTTGGCAGCAAGCAGATGCTTTTTTCTTTTCAGCAGAAAAACGTTTTTCAGAGCGTCATAGCTTGTCTGCCACTATTTTTGCTAGTCCACAAAAAAGAGCTTTAGCTTCTCCTACTGTTAAAGAAGCGCAAGAATTAGTCGATGACCCTTACTATAATCCTAACTGGGGTGTTCAAAATGGTGAAAAACGTAATGCTAGAGTTAGAACTACTTTTAAACCATATTTAATACTAAATGATGAGTATAAATTTAATGATAATCTGACATGGACTAATGCTTTTGGTTTCACAACTGGTATTTATGGTACTACTAGACTAAATTGGTATAATGCTCCTGATCCTAGACCAGACTATTACAGATATTTACCAAGCTATCAAACAGATCCATTTATTGCAGAAATTGTTACACAAAGATGGCAAAATGATGTTAGTGTTAGCCAAATTAATTGGGATAAACTTTATCAAATCAATTATTTAGCTAATTTAGATGGGAAATCTGCTAGATATATTGTAGAAGAGGTACATAATGATCCTACCTATTTCTATTATGCTAGCAATATCAAATATACTTTTAATACATCGAGCATTATTTATGGCGGTTTACAAGCATATCATTACGAAACTCATAATTATAAAAAAATTAACGATTTATTAGGGGCTAATTATTATTTAGATATCGATCAATATGCAGAAAGAGATTTCCCAGATAAGCCAGAGATGCTTTATAATAATTTAGATGATCCTAATAGACAGCTACATGAAGGTGATATTTTTGGTTATAATTATAAACTAAACACTAATGATGTAAACTTATGGACACAATATAAGCAAACTTTGCCAAGAGTTGATTATTTCGTAGCTGGTAAAATAGGTTTTAGCAATAAATATCGAAATGGTTTATTCAGAAGTGGTAGATTCCCCGACAATAGTAAAGGGAAATCTGATCAAATAAATGACCTTGTAGGTGGTTTAAAAACTGGGGCTACATTTAAAATTTCTGGTAAACATTATATAAAAGCTAATATTGCTGGATTTACAAAACCACAATCTAATCTAGATATTTTTCTTTCTCCATATAATAGTAATAGAATCAATAATGATATTACAGCACAAAAAGTTTTATCTGGTGATATTGGTTATCATTTTAATTTTAAATTTCTACGAGGTCGCATCACTGCTTATCAAACATATATATTAGATCATATGGATATGCGTGGTTTTTATCATGATGAATACCAAACTTACGTTTACATGTCTTTATCTAATATGGATGAATTGTATCAAGGATTAGAATTGGGACTAGAAGCTAATATCATACCTGATTTATCTATTTCTGCTGCGGGCAATCTAGGCAATTACAGATATATTAGTAGATTCAAAGCAAACGTTAGCTTCGATAATCTCTCGCGTCCAGATACTAGCTATACAGTATATAGTAAAAACTTCTATATCCCCAATGTACCTCAGAGAGCTGCTAGCATTGCAATAAATTATAAACCTAATTACTGGTGGTTTACCCTTGTATTTAACTATTTCGATGAAATGTACATGGATTTCAATCCTGAACGACGTACACAATTTGCTCTTAATAATTTAGGCCCAAATGATCCATTGATAAATGATATTATAGCTCAGAAAGAGCTATCAAGTGGATTCACTTTAGATCTTTCTATTAGCAAATCTTGGATGATAAAACATAAATATCGTTTGGGTGTTAATTTCTTTTTAAATAATATTCTTGATAATCAAAAATTGGCACTGTTTGCTTTTGAGCAATCTCGCTTCGATTTTGATACTAAAAATATTGATAAATTTCCACCTAAATATATGTATGCTTATGGCAGAACATACATGTTATTAATAAAACTTAGTTTTTAATCAGTAAAAAATAAAAATATATGAAACTTATAAAAAATTTTATTGTAATTGCGAGTATGGTTTTATTATTCGCAGGATGTGTGGACGACGATTTTGATGTACCACCAATAGATATACCGCATGTAGATTTCGAGGCTAATACCACAATTGCTGAACTGAAAGCTATGTATAGCGGCGGATTAGATAGTATAGATACTAATATCATCATTACTGGTATAGTAGTGGCAAACGATGAATCAGGTAATTTCTATAAACAATTAGAAATACAAGATAATACGGGTGGAATAGAGGTGAGAGTAGATAGATATGATTTATATACTCAATATAAAGTTGGACAAAGAGTATATATTAAATGTCAAGGCCTATTTCTAGGTAATTATGGTGGATTAGTACAAATAGGTTATAAATATCAAGGAGCTATTGGTAGAATACCTGACGCTATAGTAGATCAGCATATTTTCAGAGATAGTCTCCCTGGCACTCCTCCTGCACCTATTAATACGACAATCTCAGGATTAAATTCTAACTATTTGAGTATGTTAATTCAGATAGATTCAGTACACTTTGCAGAAGTAGGTTCTAAATTTGCTGAATCAGATGCTATTACTAATAGAACAATATTAGATAGACAGGGACACACATTAATATTGAGAACATCTAATTATGCTAATTTCGCATCAGAATTATTGCCTGCTGGTGAAGGAAGCATAAGAGGTATATTATCAATCTACAATGGCACTTATCAATTGTATATTCGCGATTTAAATGATTTAGTAAATTGGAATGAAAATGCTAGTTTACCATTTTTAGAGACTTTCTCTTCTAATCCTTTAATTAATAATACTTGGCTGTCATATAGTGCTGCTAGTAATAAAAACTGGACTTATAATAGTTCTAATGGTAATACAGGTGGATGTATGGAAATTAATGGATATGGTGCAGATGTAGCTTCGGATGATTGGCTTATTTCTCCTGAAATTAATATAACAAGTGTTACAGCAGCTTCAATAAATTTCGAATTATGGACGCAATATAGTGATGCTGGTTTAACTCAACCTATGGAAATATATATTTTAGAGAATTATACTAGTGGTGATCCTTCATTATCTGCTACAAACATTACTTATAGGTGCAATATGCCAGCTGCTAATAGCAAAGTATGGACATCAAGTGGTACAGTTGATATTTCTGATTTTACAGGGAAAATAGTACGTTTAGCATTCCATTATACTTCAAGTGGCACAGGATCTTCTACATCTACTCTTTGGAGAGTAGATAATGTGGCAATAGATTTTTAATAAAAAGGAATATATTTAATAAAAAAGCTCGCCTTTTGGCGAGCTTTTTTATTTTTGTTAATTAGAAATATTCTACTTTTGAACAGCGCTGCTGAGAGTAGAACCAGCTTTAAATTTCACTACTTTTTTTGCAGGAATTTTAATTGGTTTTCCAGTTCTAGGATCTCTACCTTCACGTGCTTTTCTTTGTACAACTTCAAAGCTACCAAAACCTACTAAGGCAACTTTGTCTTTTTTAGCTACTGCTTTTTTAACAGAACTCATGAAAGCATCTAATGCTTTTCTGGCTTCAGCTTTTGTTAAGCCGCTTTCTTTTGCCATTGCTGAAATTAATTCTTCCTTATTCATATTTTTTTGTTTTAGGGGTTGAATTTTATTGATGCAAAATTACATATTTTTTTTAATATGCAAATATATAGACATTTTTTATTAAAATATTTCATAAATGTTATAAAAATAAGTATTAAATAGAGTAAAAATAAATCAAATATATATAATTTATACATAAATTAGTTTTTTGTATTTTAATAAAAATGATTTACTTTGTGATAAATATTAAAAAAATGGAAGATATAATTTCTAAAGCATTTGAAAATAGGGAACTTCTAGAAGATAAAAAAATTAAACAATTGATATTTAGTGTTATCGAGCAATTAAATAATGGAGAAATACGTGTAGCAGAGCCAAAAGGTGATAAATGGATCGTAAATGAATGGGTGAAAAAAGCTATTTTATTATACTTTGCAATTACTAAAACTGAAAAAATTGAAATAGGTCCAATGGAATTTAATGATAAAATACCTTTGAAAACGGGGTATGATAATTTAAATGTGAGAGTAGTACCTACTGGCATAGCTAGATATGGGAGTTATCTTGCACCAGGCGTTGTTCTTATGCCAGGTTATGTAAATATTGGTGCATATGTAGATAGCGGAACTATGATAGATACATGGGTAACTGTTGGTTCGTGTGCTCAAATAGGAAAAAATGTACATTTAAGTGGTGGAGTAGGCATTGGAGGTGTTTTAGAGCCAATTCAAGCTAATCCAGTAATTATTGAAGATAATTGCTTTATAGGATCACGTTCTATAATAGTAGAAGGTGCTAGAATATGCGAAGGTGCAGTAATAGCTGCAGGAACTATTATCACTGCTTCTACACATATTATTGACGTTACAAAATCAGAACCAATAGAATATAGAGCTTATGTGCCACCTCGTAGTATAGTTATTTCTGGCACCTACTCAAAACAATTCCCAGCTGGTATTTATAATTTACCTTGTGCATTAATAATAGGTGAAAGAAAAGAGTCTACAGATGTTAAAACTCAATTAAATGATATTTTACGTGGTAAAATATGAGCTCAATACCGAAATGTAAAGTCCCAACAAATTGTTAATGATTTTTATAAAAAATATTTAATTTTATAAAAAAATTAAATATATGGAAGAATTTTTAAAATCCAATACTTTTAAATGGATATTATCAATATTAATAGTAATTTTAGGATGGTTGATAGGCATACTAATTAATAAATTTATATATAAAAAGATAAAAAATATTTCACAAAAAACCCATAGAAGATATTATTACATAATAGTTAAGAAAATTAAAAATCTGATTACAATATTATTAGTTTTGATAGCTACATATATAGCAGTAAATATAGCTCCTATATCTACTGATATTCTAAAATATGTAAATAATATTTTAAAAATTTTACTAATAATTACAATTACATTATTAATATCAAGATTATTATCTAATTATATTCAATATTTATTGAAAAAAACAAATAAATTAACTTCTAAAACGTCTATTTTTAATGTTATAATTGATATTTTAATATATACTGTAGGTATTATTATTATTTTGCACACTTTAGGTATTTCAGTTGCAGCTATTTTAGCTTCTTTAGGGCTAGGAGGGTTAGCTGTAGCTTTAGCACTACAGGAAACATTAACGAATCTTTTTGCTGGCATTCAACTAATGTTATCAAAAAAAATACAAATAGGAGATTATATAAAGCTAGATAGTGGTGAAGAGGGCAAAATAACAGATATTACTTGGCGAGAGACTACTATTCGGCAAATTTTAAATAACGTAATAATAGTGCCAAATTCTAAAATGACTACAGGGAAATTGATTAATTATAATCTTCCTGATGGTACATATCCAGTAGTAATTCCTGTAGGTATTAGTTATAATAGTGATTTAGAGAAGGTAGAAAATATAACATTAGATGTTGCAAATGAAATGATAAGAGATTTTCCT
>JAHDSP010000455.1 GCA_018432645.1 Bacteroidales bacterium
CTACTATTACAGGCAGCTCGATGGCAGGTATAGTCATTAGGTATAGTAATAATAATAAAGTATATTTCAACTCAGTAAATTTATTTGGTGGTTATAGTCGTTCAACTGCTACTATAACAAGTGCATTTTTCGCAGATGCTAATAGCTCAGAATTAGATGTGAGAAATAATATTTTTGCTAATAGCATGATAAATACTGGTAATACAGATGCTAAGGCATATGCAATATATAGTTTAGCGTCTCCTAGTGCTTATACATATTTAGATTATAATGATTATTATGTAAGTGGCTTACAAGGCGTCTTAGGATATTTTAATGATGAAGATCAGACAACTTTAGCAAGTTTACGCGCAGCTACTAGCAAAGATGCACATAGTCTAGATGTAGATCCTGAATTTATATCTAATACAGATTTACATACATTTAACACAGATTTATCTAGCATGGGTACACCTATAGCTGGTATCACAACAGATATAGATGGAGATCCACGGTATCCAATACCAAGTATAGGAGCTGACGAGGTAGAGCTATTACCTATAAATCTTAAGTTATCATCAATAGACAATACAATCCATGGCTGTGAATATAGTGGAAGTACGCCAGTTAGCTTTACAGTGGTAAATATGGGAACAAATCAGATAACTAGTTTTGATGCAACTTATATCCTTGATGGTGCAACACCTGTTACTCAGTCATTTATTACAAATTTAAATAGTTTTGATACGGCACAATTTACATTTAGTACTAATATTACTACAATAGATCCTACTATAGAGCATAGTTTGCGAGTATATGTATCGTGTGCTAATGATGCAAATAGGAATAATGATACCTTGGATATAATGATTTCGGATGTATATAATTTAGTAGCATCACCATATACTATGAGCTTTGAGCTTGCAGAACCATATAGATATTTTAGTACTTTGGATATAGGCAATGATGGATATAGTTGGGTATTCCCAGCAACAGGTAATGCACATGGTGGCAACAACAGTACTGTGTACAATAATAGTACAATTAATAGTCATGGAGATTGGTTATTTAGCAGATGCTTCGAGCTAACAGCAGGCGAGACCTATGAGGTATCATTCTGGTACAAAGCTAGCTCTGCATCAGACAATCATGTGATGTATTTAGGTATCAGTCCTACACCAGATGACACAATTAATTTAATTAATATAGATAATATATCAGCTATAAATAATACTACATATTCTCAACACACTAAGAGATTTATAGCACCTACTACAGGTACATATTATATAGGATGGGGTATGTATAGTCCACATGCTAATAATAAATTATATTTAGATGATATAAATATAAATTGGGTACCAGCACAAGATATAGAGATGTTAGAAGTTACATCACCAGTTACAGCTTGTGGATTAGGAGTAGAAAATATTCAAGTAAAAGGGTTAAATAATGGAACCAATCCGATATCAAACTTTACAATTAGTTATCAGATAGCAGGTAATCCTAGTGTAGTAACAGAGACTTATACAGGTACAGTAGCACCATTAGATACATTTACATATACATTTGCAGCTACAGAAGACTTTTCAGCACCAATACAAGATTTAGATGTTACCATAATAGCATGGTCATATTTATCGAGTGATCCTATATCATATAATGATACAATAGAATATAGCTTTACTAGTAGATTTACACCAATAGAGCCTGTAGTACATAATGAGACAATATTAACAGGTAGTTCAGCTACTCTGACAGCATATAATGAAGCACCAGATGCTACAAATTTATGGTATTCAGATATATTAGGGACTACATTACTACATACAGGTAATACTTATACCACTCCTATATTAACAGATACTACTATTTATTATGTATTAGCTATATCTACTCCAGATCCTATAATTATAGGAGATATGAATAGTACCACGACTACATCTTATATACCATTTTATGGAAATTATGATTATGGATATACCAGCATGATCTACCTATCTAGTGAAATAGGACAAGGTGGGTTGATAGACACAATAGCTTTTTATGTAACCAATTCACCTACTAACTATATAATGATGGATCAAAGAATATATATAATAGAAAGAACTGAATCTGCATTCTTTTCTACAGAAACATCTTTACCAGATACTGCAAATATGACTCGTGTATTTAAAGGTAATATAACATTTAATGGTGGTGGTTGGCATAAAATAGCACTACAAACTCCATATAACTATTCTGGTAGTAATAATTTACAGATAACATGGATTAACAATGATGGAGATTATCTAACTGGCTATCCATCTTTTATGACTACTACCACATCTACGGCACGTGGTTTATATAAATACCAAGATGGCTCATTTCCTACAACGGGAGGTACTTTAGTAAATTATTATCCTAATATTAGACTATCTATGCAGGGATGTAGTAGTGGCATAGTAGCAGATACAGTCTTTGTAGTGGACTCTACAGAGTATGAGCTGGCTATAGATGATGTAATTTCCCCAGAAAATATAGGTTGTGTAACGCCTACTACAAATATAAGTATCAGATTGAGAAATGATGGTTATGAAGATATACCAGCTGGAGTGGATCTCACTTGTATAGTAAATGGTACAACTCTTACTGGTACAACTACTGAACCTATTTTAGCAGATAGTACCTTAGATTACACATTTACTACACCTATAAATATTAATTTTATAGAAGGAGAAGCCACATTAGACTTTAAAGTATATCATAGTGCACCACAATATAGTCTGACAGTATTTAATGATACCTTACTAAAGTCTATAAGAGTACTCTATCAACCAGATGCGCCAGTAGCACATAGTTGTGTTACACTAGCAGGATTGCCAGCATTATTGAGTGTTGATCCACAGACACCGATATCTCATTATTGGTTTTCAGATTCATTGGCTAGTACATTATTGCATATAGGCGACACATTTATGACACAGCCTCTATATGATACTACTATTTATTATGTGAGAGCTTCATCTGGATCTGATCCTATAATAGTAGGAGACATGAATAGCACTACTACTACGTATTATATACCATTCTATGGA
>JAHDSP010000015.1 GCA_018432645.1 Bacteroidales bacterium
ATGAAATGTTTGAGGCTCTTACTTTGATACAAACTAAAAAATCGCTTCGTTTTCCGATAGTTTTAATAGATAAATCATATTATAGTGGTTTAATTGAATGGATTAATAATACTTTACTAGCTAATGGTTATATTAGTGATGCTGATGTTAAACTTTTCACTCTTGTAGATACACCAGAAGAGGCAGTAGACGTTATTGAAGATTTCTATAAAAAATATGATCTAAAACCTAATTTCTGATTTTTTTATTGAATTTATGCCTCTTCCTTTAGATTTTTATACTCAATCTAATGTTATAAATATTGCTAAATCATTAATAGGTAAAGTTTTAATAACTAAAAAAGATGGTATCTTGACCTCAGGTATTATAATAGAAACTGAAGCATATAATGGCATTAATGATAGAGCTTCACATGCCTTTGGTGGCAAAATAACTGCTAGAAATGAAGCTATGTACATGAATGGTGGTATAGCATATGTATATTTATGCTATGGTATACATCATTTATTTAATGTAGTTACAAATGTAGAGGGCATACCAGATGCTGTTTTGATAAGAGCCATTTATCCACTCGATGGGTTAGAAATTATGCAGCAACGTGCTAACAAAAAGAAAATGAATGCTGATGGTATCGGTCCAGGAAAATTATCAGCTATGTTGTCGATCACTACTGCTGACAATAAAAAAAGTTTAATAACATCAGATATCATCATTGATGATTATGGTATAAAAATTCCTGATAATGAAATTATAATAACTACTCGAATTGGAGTAAAATATGCTGGCAATGATGCTCTATTACCTTATAGATTTTGGATAGATAAAGAGAAAATAAAAAATTATATAAAATAATTCGTTTTTTTGAATTATTTGTTTGATTAATAACAATTCACAATGCCTATAATTTTATCCACAGATTTACACAAATTAACACTGATGATTTAGTTTTTTGATTACATTTGTGAATTAATTTATTACTAAATTCCTCAACTTATAAACTACTAAACTTATCAACTTATCAACCTCAATTTTTTATTTGTGCTCATTTGTGTTCATTTGTGGATTAATAACAACAATTGGACAATTATAACCCTTAATAATCTACCCACAATAAACGTTATAGAACCTTTTCTTTTTTTTTGCATAAAAAGTGTATTAATTCTTTTTTAACGAATAATTAATTTTGTATAAAATAAATTTTATTATTTAAAAAATATTTGTTAATTTTGTAACAATGTTATTTAATAAACACGATGAGAATCATTTTGCCTTTTACCATTAATGAGTTATTTCAGGAAATCTGGCACTCATATCCTAAATCTCTAATAGACTTTTGTGCAAAGCTAATGCTAGAACCTTATGCATTGAGTAAATCACATATAGATGAATTAGAGATTTATTTTAAACAATCAGCTTCCGAGATTTATTCTTTCATTGTTACTTGTTTTCCAGATTTATTAATTTCAGATATTAATTATGATGTGGTTATGTGCCAAGGGTGGAATTGCTATTTGAAATTTGGTAAAGACTTTTTAAATGAAGTTTATTATCAATTTAGAGATAGTAATGAAAAACCAATAATTAAATTTCATAAATGTGATGGTAAATGTTTTACTGATCAAATAAAAATTAATAATAATTCAGCTTATTCTAAAGTATTGAACAATATTAAAGAAAAAATTATAAAACAATGAGTGCTATACAACTGCAAATAGGCTATAATATTACTTCTTTGGAATTACAATATAAGTGGGAAGGGCAATTTTTATCTTTATTTTCCAAGCATGAACATTTTATCCTAAAAGATAAAGATACTGATATTCAAGCAAATGATAATGATATTATAATAGAAAGATTTCCTAATACGGGAATAAAAGGTTTCTTGTATGCAGAACCTATAGTGTGGATAAAACATCCATTAAAGCGTACCTTGTATTTCAAAAATGTAGAACCTAATCAGCTGCCGTGGATAATAGAATGTATTGTAAACTTAGATATTAGCAGTTTGACACCTTGGTTGCAACTCAATGATACTGGTGAAAGTTGGTCTCAGATACCGTTTATTTCTCAAATGCCATGGTATGATAAATTAGTACCATTTTTAACTGATCCATTTGCTACTATTGATCTGCAGCAAGATCATACAGTCATTAATAACAGTAATATAGAATTTATCACTTCTATTTTTAGCAAAAAGAGTAGTGCAGAAGTGAAAAATTTAATTTTTAATAGTAATTTAATAGGTAGAGGTTCTGGCACATTACCTATAGAGGTTAAATGGAGAGCTATAGATGAGCAGCTAGCTAATAAAAAATATTTAATTGTAAATGCTAATGAATTTGGTCCAAGCAGTTTGAGTAATTATTTTTTACTACGTTATTTTCCTAGTTTGATTTTAGAAGGTGTGATATCTACTTGCTATGCTCTGCATATTACTAATGCTATCATAGCTATTCATCAGGAATATCTCGATATTTATGAGGCTTTCGAAAAATTAATTTCTTATGCCAAAAGTCTTGGTCTTTTAGGTGATGACATTATGAATAGTGGTAATTCTTTGTCAATAGATGTGATGCTAACACCAGGAATGTTGATAACAGGAGAAGAAACAGCTCTCATTCACCTTTTAGAGTCACAAATGCCTTTCCCTACAAATAAACCACCATATCCTACCTCTAAAGGCATTTGGGGTTATCCTACTCTAGTACATAATGTAGAAACTATTGCAAATATTGCTAAAATTATTCATAATAATATATCTTTAGAAAGTTTAGCTCCCATCTCTAAACAAGGTACTAAAATAGTTACTCTTTGTGGAGAAATAGAAAATTATGGCATTTATGAAATATCAATGGATACTAGCATAGAAGATGTTATTTTTAAAATAGGTGGTGGGCTAAAAAATCAAATTGCTATTAAAGGGTTTCATATTGGTGGAATCACAGGTAGATTTTTTGGTCTAGATAATTTACAAAAATCTCTTTATGATATTGAAAAAGAAACTAATTATTTGGGAACTTCTACTATTTTTGCTTTCTCAGATAATCAATGTGTTGTACAGTTGCTACAGCATATTGCTGAGATATTAACTGAGCAAAGCTGTGGTAAATGTATTCCTTGTTTATACGGATCTAGGGTGTGGTCTGAGCTTGTTAATTATTTATCTCAAGCTAATAATCCTCTAATTCCCCATTTCGCTTTATATAGATTAAAAACTATTTTGTCCTTTAATAAATTGGATAAAACTGTAACCGAATCTTCATTGTGCGCATTGGGCAAAAGTCTTTCTCAGCCTTTTATTTCTGCTTATACTGCTTTCAGAGAAGAGATAGAAGAACATATTTTTGACAAATATTGTAGATCTTTTAAATGTGTAGGGTTGAGATCATATGTGATAAATGAGGATTTATGCACTGGTTGTGGACTTTGTTTAGTCGAATGTCCCGTAAATGCTATTATCGAAAAAAGAATAAATTTATTTGTGATTTTAGATGGTAAATGTGTGGGATGTGGACTTTGTGAAAATATTTGTAAATTCTCAGCTATAAATTTAAAAAAATGAAAATTAATATTGTTGTTAATGACCAAGAATATAAAATAGAATCTGGCACTAATTTATTAAATGCTTTATTATCATTAGGATATGATATCCCGCATCTTTGCTATTTAGAGAATGTTTCTCCTAACTATGCTTGTAGACTTTGTGTGGTAGAGATAGAGGGTTTTAATAAACCTATACAGGCTTGCACTATTAATGTCAATAATCCTTTAAAAATTTATACTCATTCTCCCAAATTGATTGACATTCGTAGAAATGTGCTAGAATTGATCTTGTCACAGCATTCTTTAGAGTGCAACACTTGTCAAAAATCTATAAAATGTGATTTGCTAAATTATGCTTTGCAATATGGAGTTAATGAAATTATATGGCGATATATACCTACTAATACAAAAGAAAAAGATGTCTCTAGCCCAGTAATAGCTAAAAATATAAATAAATGCATCTCCTGTGGCATTTGTGTGAAAATATGTAATGAAATGATGCATTGCAATATTTTTAATCATGCATTTATTGGTACTAAAAAAACTATTATTTCTACTATGGGTAAACCGATTAATTTATCAAATTGCTTTCATTGTGGGCAATGTTCTTATCATTGTCCCACAAGTGCTTTATATGAAAAATCCTATCTCGATGTAGTTAATATTCTACCCAAAGAGACTACATTAATTTTTGATCCAGCAGCTGCATATAGTTTAATGTCTCAAATTAATTCTAATTTTACTAAAACTCCAGTTTTATCATTTATAAATTTATGTCAATTTTTAGGATTTAAAAATTTAATTAATTTGGGAGAATTTATCGATGCTAAACTATATATGGATTATTTAACAGTAAAAAACCTAAAAACTCCAGTTATTTCTAATTTATGCCCAGCTAGTTTAGAATATATAAAACAAAAATTTCCAGAGCTTTCTGAGTATATTAGCAAGACGTCTGCACCACTAGATGCGGCGATCAAATTAGCTGGTAGTGATAATCCTATACTAATATTGTCTAATTGCTCTGCTTATAAAAATGAAATTTTTCAGAATTATAGTAGTTTAACTTATAACATTACTGTTGCTAATGTTAGAGATTTTTTAACGTATTTACTTCGTAATGGATATACTCTAGAGCAGTTAAATGATTTAATGCCAAAGATTAAATCAAAAAATAATTATTCATATTCTATAGGTGGACTCTATGCAGATATTTCTATGTATAATTTATTAAAAATCATAGCTAATGAATCTAAAATGCAATTAGAGAATGGATCAAAAATAAATTTCTTTTTAACAGGACAAAAAGATAATAAAAATATTGATTTTTTAATTAATAAAGATAAATATTCTTTAGTGAGTTTGAGCACTATAGAAGAAATAAATAAATTTTTCAAAAATGAATTTTCTAGCAATAGTCTTTCATTAATAGAGTGTTGGGCCTGTAATGATGGTTGTATAAATGGTGGAGGGAGACTTTTTGAGTCTAAATATAAAATGAAAAAAATTTTTTCTTCAAAAAATCCTTTAATTTCACAAATATATAATATTAATAAAGATTTAATAAAAGAGGAAGCACTATGGAAGCTATGAATTTGGAATATCATCAATTAGTTTTTACTGTTCAGAATAGATGCAAGGTTTGTTATACTTGTGTGAGAGAGTGCCCTGCTAAAGCTATTCGAATATTTAATGGACAAGCAGATATTTTACCAGATAGATGTATAACCTGTGGTAATTGTGTAAAAGTTTGTAGCCAAGGAGCTAAAGATTATGTAAAACATTCTGATGAAGTAGATGATCTTTTACATACTAATGAGAAAGTGGCTGCTTTAGTGGCTCCTAGTTTCCCGTCAGAATTTTCTGATTTTAAAACATATCAAAATTTCGTAGGTGTACTCAAGAAATTAGGTTTTGATTATGTTTTTGAAGTGGCTTTTGGTGCAGACCTTGTTGCTCATACTTTTAAAAAATTGGTTGGCAGTGAGAGTAATATGCAGTACATTACTTCTGATTGTCCTGCTATTGTGAAATTTGTTAGAAAATATTATCCCGAGCTTACTGATAATCTTTTGCCAATATGTTCACCTATGAATGCTATGAATAGAGTCGTAAAAAACATGTTTAGTAATGATATTAAAACTGTTTTTATCGGTCCCTGCATTGCTAAAAAAGATGATTGGGATGAGGTGGATTACAAAATTACTTATAGAGAACTAAGGAGTTTATTGCAAAAAAATAATATTAATAAAGAGTTGATAAAACCTGCTAATTTTGATCCTCCATATGGTGGTTTAGGTGCTATATTCCCCGTATCTAGAGGACTTATACAAACCGTGGATATTGATGATAAATTATATAAAAGTAATATCATCGCTGCTGAAGGTCGTGAAGATTTTCAAGAAGCTTTGAAAGAATTCCATTCTAAAACCTGGGGTGAGGAAAATCTAGAATTACTTTGTTGTGATGGATGTATAATGGGACCTGGCACTACATCTCTCAGTAATAGATTTGCTAAAGAGGCTTTCGTATCCAATTATGTTAAAAGAAAATTAAAAAATATAGATTGGGAGCAGTGGCAAAGTGATTTAGATTATTGGCTCGATAATATTGATTTATCTGTTAAATATTCTCCTACACCTATTGCAGACCTTATTCCTGACGAGGATGAGATTAGATCTGTTTTAATAGAATTAGGGAAAACAACGCCTGAAGATGAACTCAATTGCGGTGCTTGTGGTTATAATACCTGTAGAGAACATGCTATTGCTATAATAAAAGGCATAGCTGAAACTGAAATGTGCTTGCCCTATACTATTGATAGATTGCATAGTTTATTAGAAGAGCTTAATATTTCTAATAAAGAATTACAGGATGCTCAGGAAGCTCTTAAAAAAACTGAAAAATTGGCTACTATGGGACAACTAAGTGCTGGAATAGCTCATGAATTGAATAATCCATTAGGCGTCATAATTATGTATGCTAATATCTTATATGATGAATGTCCTACTGATGATCCTAAAAGAAATGATCTGGAAATGATAGTTTCTCAGGCTGAAAGATGTAGACAAATAGTTAGAGGTTTATTAAACTTTGCTAGAAAAAATCAAGTGCAATATGAAAAAATTTCTATCGATGAACTATTTAATAAAGCTATACACTCTGTCGTAATACCCGAAAATATTGATGTAAAAATAAATGTAAATCCACCTAGCCTAGAAGCCAATATCGATGTGGAACAGATGCTTCAAGTGATAACTAATTTGATACAAAATTCTATCGATGCTATTAATAATAATAATGGAGAGATAATTCTGGAAGCACAAACTAAAGATAACTATTTAGTGATGACAGTCTATGACAATGGTATAGGTATTCCTAATAATAATTTGACTAAAATCTTTGAACCATTTTTTACTACAAAACCTGTCGGCAAGGGTACTGGCTTAGGATTAGCTACTGTTTATGGTATTATAAAAATGCATAAAGGCAAAATAGAAGTAGAGAGCAATGCTGATCCTACTAAAGGTCCTACTTATACAAAATTTTTTATTTTTATACCGCAAGGTAAAGGGAAATAAT
>JAHDSP010000444.1 GCA_018432645.1 Bacteroidales bacterium
AAAGATAGATCCCATCTAGTACCTATAGCATTTAAAATCAAACTTAATTGTGGTTCTTTTTTACCTAATGAATATATTAATGATTGTCCCCCTTGGACAAACATCATAAAAACAAGGGCGGCACCTAAAACTGATATTATTAGCCACCAATATCCTTGTAATGCATTATAACTTAATTGCTCAAACATAATTTTTTTCCTCCATTATTTTTTAAAATTATCTGGACCTTTACGTATCTGATTAAACATAATTCGTAGCTCTGCTATCAATAAAGTAGTGAAAATTATAGCAAAAAGTACAAAAGTCGTCTGCACTGTGGACACACTTAAATGAGTAACTGCAGCTACTGTGGGCATCAAATCTTGTATAATCCATGGTTGCCTACCTACCTCTGCTACTATCCAGCCCATTTGTGAAGCTATAAATCCAAATAATATAGACCACAAACCAAGATATAACAAAAATTTCTTTTTCTCTATAGTATCGCGCCATACATATATTAAAATAATGATAAATAATAAGATAAATAAAAATCCTAATGATACCATGATATGAAAACTATAAAATGTGAGAGCTACATTAGGTACAAGCTCTATAGGATCATTTAGATATCCGTAACCAAAATATTTAAAATAATTATTTACAAACTGCTCGCCTTCTTTAGTATTAGGATCAAATTTTTTACTAATTTCTGCCAGAGTAGCAGTATCATTAGCTTTTTTAGCTTTTTGATATTCCTGCAAGGTTTGAATAGCTATGTGTCCTCGAGCCATTTTTTCTTCAGCACTCAAAATGTTATGCTCTTCGTTACCATAGATGAGATCTTCTATACCAGGTACAAAGGAGTTAATATCTCTATTGCTGAGAAAAGATAATAAATAAGGAATTTCAATTTTGAAATAATAAGGTTTCTCATCATTAGTGATATCTTTTTTAGGATTCAGAATGCCTATAGCCACTAGACCTGCCTGAGATTTACCTTTATACAAACCTTCCATAGCTGCTAATTTCATAGGTTGTTTTTGTGCTACTTGATAAGCAGAGCCATCACCAGTGAAAATTACCATGATAGAGCTAATAAGTCCAAAAATAGCTGCTATAAGCATACTTTTTTTAGCCATAAAAAGATTTCGTTTTTTAAGTAAATACCATGAAGACACACTGATGACAAATAAAGCAGCGACAATATAACTGCTAGTAGTAGCATGCAAAAATTTATTTACTGCTACTGGACTCAATGCTACATCCCAGAAATTTATCATCTCATTTCTAGCTGTGGCAGGATTGAATACGGTACCTGCTGGATATTGCATCCACGCATTAGCTATTAAAATCCACAATGCTGATAAATTGGAACCAATGGCTACAAGCCAAGTAGATACTAGATGAAATTTTTTACTCACTCTATCCCAACCAAAAATCATCACTGCTATAAAGGTTGCTTCCATGAAAAAGGCCAAAATGCCTTCTATAGCTAGCGGTGCGCCGAAGATATCACCTACAAACCAACTATAATTGCTCCAATTTGTACCAAATTCAAACTCTAATATTATGCCTGTAGCTACTCCTACAACGAAGTTGATGAT
Source organism: Bacteroidales bacterium (assembly GCA_018432645.1). GTDB lineage: Bacteria > Bacteroidota > Bacteroidia > Bacteroidales > DTU049 > DTU049. Next base: position 1,587 of record JAHDSP010000444.1, read on the forward strand.
AAATAATTTCATCCAAAACTTTGTCATAGTTTTCCACTC
>JAHDSP010000515.1 GCA_018432645.1 Bacteroidales bacterium
AGCTAAAAAATACAATCTAAGAGCGTTATTACTGCATATGGATAATGGTTGGGATACTGATATTGGCATAAAAAATATTGAAACTATTGTAAAAAAATTAGGATTCGATTATATAAATTATAAATTAGATTGGGACGAGTTCAGAGATTTGCAATTATCTTTTTTAAAAGCGTCTGTACCTGAAATAGAAACTCCCACAGATATAGCTATTTTAGCTGTTAATCATATGATAGCAAGTCAAAATAATATTAAATATATTATCAGCGGAGGTAATTACGCTACCGAAGGTATTTTACCCAAAAGTTGGCATTATGATGTTAAGGATTATAAATACATTAAATCTATTCATAAACAATACGGAACCAAAAATTTAAATAATTTCCCAATATTTGATTATAAAAAAGAAATTTATTATAAATTTGTCAAAGGTATAAGGATAATTTATATACTAAATTATATTAAATATGATCCTAATGAGGCACTAGAAACATTACAAAAAGAATTTGATTGGCAATATTATAATTGGAAACATTATGAATCATTATATACGCAATTTATTCAAAAATATATTTTACCTGCAAAGTTTAATATAGATTATCGTAAAACTACTTTGAGTACTATGATTTGTTCTGGCCTTATTACCAGAGATGAAGCATTAGAAATATTAAAAGAAAAACCTTATAATCAAACATATGTGGATACAATAAAACCAATTATCTGTGAAAAACTTGAAATAAGTATCGACGAGTTTAATGACATTATGCAAGCTAAACCAAAAACATATAAAGATTTCAAAAATTCAAAAAGAAAATTAGAATTTATTTATAAGATTTATAGAAAATTATTTAATTAATCTATTCAAAATAATAGTAAATTTTGAGCCCTCTCCTACCCTACTCTTTACATATATTTGACCATTCAGATCATTAATTATATTTTTCACTATTGCTAAGCCTAGACCAGAACCAGATGTTTTCGTTGTGAAATTAGGTTCAAAAATTCTAGTTAATTCTGCCTCAGGTATTCCTGATCCATTATCCTCAATTGTAATTATAGTCTTTTCATTCTCAGATCTAATATTAATTTTTATTAGACCACGTCTATCATCTACAAAAGCCTGCACTGCATTTTTAATAATATTAGTAAAAGCTCTATTTAATCTATTTTCATCGCCATGAATAAATAATTCATCTATATCAGAATTAAACTTAATATCATAATCATCACTTTGGAATAAAGCCACTAAATTTTGTAATAGTTTAACTATATCCACATTGGTAGCTACAGGCTCTGGCATTTTATTAAATTGCGAAAAAGCTGTTGCTATATCAGATAAATGCTCTATTTGCTCGAGTAATGTAGCCAAATATTTATCTATATCTTTTTCGAATCTTTGTCTATCATTTTCCCATGTTTTTTGTAGAAATTGCACACTCAATTTCATTGGCGTTAATGGATTTTTTATCTCATGAGCTACCTGCTTAGCCATCTCTCTCCATGCCATTTCTCGCTCACTCTGAGCTAACTTTTCTGCTTTTTCTGCCAATTCATCAACCATTTGATTATATTGTCGCACCAGCTGACCTATCTCATCATCACTTCTATATGATATCTTTTCATTTTGACTAGATAAACTCAAGGTTTTTAATCTTTTGCTAATTAATTTTAATGGCCTATTGATATACTGCGTGATGATAAAAGTGATAATGAGAGAAATGAGTAATAATATAGTATAAATATTTATAAATGTGCCTATAAGCTCACTTAAATCACTCCTTAATTCTGTGATTTGATTAAACATCGGTACAGATAATATTCCTACAATTTTTTTATCAATAAAAATTGGGAAATATGCATTCCAATATATAAAATCACCAATATTCTCCTGATTAGTATAATACCAATAATTTTGCCAATAGTTATACCAATAAACATTTGGATTTATTAAGTCTGTTAATAATTTATTCTGAAAAAGAGAAAATTGCGTAGATGATAGTAACCCACCATCAATATTATAATAATGAAGATCAGAAAAATAAGAATATTTATATCTCCACAATAAAGAATTAATATTATCTGCATTAATGTCATTATTTATAATTTCATTTTGCAATGATAAATAAAGTCCATAATTACGTTCAAAATATTGTTTTTGCAATTGATGTAGATAAGTATTTTGTAAATATTTAACAGAAATGCTACCTGATATTAAAATCACTATTGTAATGATTAGTATCAATGTCAATTGCAGTCTACTAGCAAAACTTCGTAATATTTTTTTAAGATTGAACCCTTTAAATAATAAATAGTAAAAAATATATAACAATAAAACTATTATTGTAAAATAACAAAAAATGCTAATCCAACTTGGCAGAGAATGATTAGATACCAATACAATATATTTTTCATCATTTATTTCACTTTTTATCGCAAATTTGCCGTTATATTTAAATAATTTACCTGTAGGAGCATACTGTATAATATTATCAGCTTGCAATGGGAAAATAGTATTACCATAGCTTTGTAATAAATTATTATTAAAATATGTAGCATAATCTATCTGTGCAGGTAATAGCTGCTCTTCATCAGCATTAACCAATAATTCTAAATATCCCTCTGGTCTGAAAGGTTGTTTTTTATAAAATTCTAAAAACAAATAATGTGGTAGCTCACTATTCAACTTAATACTAAACAAATAATAATTAACATCAGCATTAGTAATGTAATATAACTCCTCTGAAATATATTGAGTCTGTGAATGCTCTATGATGCTATCATAATAATTCCAGCAACTTATTAGATTATTATTATTTAAAAAAATATCATTACTGCAACAAATAAAACCCAAAATATCATATTTCCCCTGAAATGAAGATAAATAATGATCTTTCAGATATGTGAGCCAATTCATATTAGTATCTAAATGCTCTGTGTATTTGAGAATAATTTCATCATTATTAATTTGATTTTTCAAATCTTTTAAATGATTTTCTAAGATTAGATCTCTTTCTGAACTAATTTTGACAGCATTTAATAATAAATAATTAGAGAAACTCTGATGATGAACATGCATAAATAGCCCACTGGTAAGGGCTATAATACAAAATCCAAAAATATATACCAAATATCTTTTGAACCATCGTTTTTTAATAAATGTAAATAAATAAACTATAATCCATATAGCCATCCCTACCATTGATAATAAAATAAAAAAACTTTGATTTTTGAATAATAATATCAAAAAAATAACATAAAAAATAAATCCAGAATAAACTATGGGTTTAGATGGTTTATGTATTATCATTAACCTCATTACCCAGAGCCATATTGCTAATAAACTAATAACCAATAGTATTACAAAAAAAATATCAATTTTCGTTACTATCCATTCGTAATAACTATAAGGAAACTCAGTAGCATTAAATATTTTATATATCCAGATAAAAATATTACCCGATAAAAATAAAGAAATAACAAAATAAAATAATTCTATATACTTTGTAGGTAATAACTTATAACAAAACTTAATGACTAAAACACCTAACCATAAAATCAAAAATATTTTACCGATATTATTAAAAGCCAATGATAAAGCAAAAAATGAAGGATTGAAAATATAATATCTCGCCGACAATGCACCTAATAATATCCAAAGTAAATATGCTACAATAATGATAATGATAAATAATATGTAAACTTTTTTAGTACCTTTCCATCTATCTGCAAATGAGGTGAATAAAAAATATAAACCAATTAGAAGCAATAAAAAACAAAAAAGTGCTATTAAGTTTTGTGTTTTAGTATATTTAACTGGTAAGGGTATAAATTCTAATTGCTCTAAAATAGGTGTTTTATCATTATTGATATTAATCGCAAAATATCCCAAAGGATCTATATGATTATCAATACGATTAGCGAGATATTCATTATTTATCAAGTAATTATTCTGTAGCTGCCAGGATAAAATTATATGATAATTAGAAAAATCTTTAGCAAAACATAAAAATATACCTCTATCATTTTTTACAATGTATTCTTCATTAATGGACTCATCAATTAAAAAATTATTTGTAGACCAGTAAACTAGACTATCTTCACTATAAATAAAAATGCCTGAGTTTTCAAAATAATTTTTTTCATATAATCCTTGTATCCTGTCCCAATCACTACCTTGAACCAATTGTAAAAAAGTTTTATCAGTAAGAACAGATTTCAGTTTTTCCCAATTTTTATCTATCCTATTGGTTAACTTATTTTGATAAATATATTGATAAATTTGATAAAAAGTATGATTAATAGTAAAGACAAGAACAGAAAATAAAATAATTGATAAGCTGATTTTTAATTTTTTATTAATTAAAAGTTTTAAATTAGGCACAAGAATTTATTTTATACACAAAAATATTAAAATTAAATAAAACGAAGAAGACTCATTTTAAGAAAAATGATAAAAAAATAATCTAATGTTTGGAAAAATATTGGATATGAATCTATAATATTTATATTTTATAAAATCTTGCATTGAGATTAATATTTAAGACTAATTATTTGATATAAAATTATTGAATTATAAGTTTTATCAATAGCAAAAATATTAATTATAGCGAATAAAAAGTATATATATTCAATGATTAGAATTTGATACATAATAAAAATAATAGCGATAAGATGTCAGGTAACACTCCCAATTCCTATTTATATTAATTCAATATATCAAAAAACAAAATCTAATTATTCAAACTTATTATATTATTTATTTTAAATTATACTAATCCCATTTAGAATCATATTTAGCAATAAATATAGATAAAAAAATCATATCCAATATTAATCCAAACATTTTTAATTAAATTGGGCAGAAAAATATTAACCACAGAGTTCTCAAAGAAGGCACAGAGAACACAGAGAAAGATAGAAATTAATTGTCTGAACTGGGATTTGTGAGATTAAAGGATTTTTGGGATTTACCCCGTTAGATAACTAATTATTCTACTTTTAACGTTTCTTTTACTATATATCTCACGGGGTGAATTTATAATTTGTGCTCATTTGTGTACATTTGTGGATTAT
>JAHDSP010000324.1 GCA_018432645.1 Bacteroidales bacterium
ATACTTGAGCTCCTTGAGCACAAACAGTCGGTTTTATACGTCCATCAGATGTAGGGCCTCTCGACGAGAATGATGCTAATACTCCTAATGAGTCCACGCCACCAACAGTTATAATGCTATCTGCATCTGCAGGGACACCTATAAAATGCCAAGCTAAATTACCACTATTGCCAGCACTGTTGCAAACTATAATTCCTTTTCTCGCTGCCATAGTAGCTCCTTTGCTTGCCCTTGCAGTTTTGCCATCTAAATCCATATACGAGTGATCTTGTGATGATAAGTTAAAAGTAGTATATCCAAGGGATGAATTTATAATATCTGCTCCTACACTATCAGCAAACTCTGCTCCTACTATCCAATTTTCTTCTTCGATGATGTATTCTGTCGCTGGGTCTTCAGTTCTAATAAGCCAATAAGATGCTCTAGGTGCTGTCCCTACTAAGATATTTGGAATATTACTTGCCATTAAAGCTAATACTGATGTGCCATGTGTACTTTTATTGTATACATTATTATCAGGATATACAAAATCTCTTGTCCCTAATAATCTATTTTGTAATCTCAAACTATCAAAAAATGGTACCTTATCCACACCAGAAAAACCAGCATCCATTACTGCTATCACTATTCCATCTCCTCTATATCCGAATTGATGCAATATATGTATCCCAATCATTTGATTTTGATTAGTTGAAAAGCCGTAGATAGTATTGGGGATTTTTATTTTTTTATTTTTAATATTTACATAATAGATATATTGTGTAGATGTTTTTTTATTATTATTTGCATCTTTATTAACAATTGGTTTAACAAGTTGTACATTACTTACGCAAGATAATTGTGCAATAGTATTAACTAAATTGCTATCATTTATTTTGATAACAGCAGAATTAAACCATTTAGATGAATGGATTATTTCGCAACCAAGATTTCTCAAGCTATCCAAATACCAGCTATTTACTGGTAGATCTGTACTATCAATTTGTATATTAAATTTAGTTCTTCTATCTATAGCTCTTGTAGAGAGATATTCTTCTGGATGGTCTAATGAGAAATTAGTATTATATTTATTAGTGAAATCTACTCGATAATAAATCTGTGCATATATTGTGCTAACAAAAAAAATAGTAATAATTAATAAAAACAATTTATTTTTTACCATAATCAATTAACCTCCATTCATATTTGACACCATTTTTAATTTC
>JAHDSP010000077.1 GCA_018432645.1 Bacteroidales bacterium
GAATATGTTTAACTTTATGTTGAAACCAGATGACGAAATCGTCCTATTTAATGAATATCAAATACCTGTAATGACTATTAATCCTAGAGAAATTAATTTTACATATGTAGGATTCTAATATTCTAGTATTTAAAAAATATTGAAGCATAATATTGAAAAAAAGTAAGAATTTAGGATTTCTTGCCTTTTTATTATTTTAATTTTAGATGAATTATTGATTCGTTAAAATTTAATTACTTGATTTACTCCAATTTGGTTCCTTAAATGGGGTAGCCATAGTTTGATTGATTTTGATTTGCTTGATATTCATTATAATTTGAGAAATAATGCTTTCTAGTGTTTTAATATCTATATTAATTTTTTTTGGTAAAAATAAATTATCCTGGCATTGATATTCATCATAATTAAATACAACTGTTAAAGTGCCTTTATCAAAATAATTTATCTCGTTTTGTAATATTCTATTTGACATAGAAGATAGTTTTATTTTTTGTAAAAAATGACAGTTTTCATCATTAGTAATATCAATTATTTGAGAAATACTATAATCAGAATAAGTAGAATCTATATTTTTTTGTAAAATTTCCTTTTTTAAACTTTTGGACTCTTTAGCTGTTATCAATGCTTCTATGAGATTAAAATTGATACATATTCCCATTCTGTCATTTATATCTTGATATGTAAATGCATAATATTCCTTATTTAATCTATCAATAATTTTGATGCTGTCTATTGTGCATAATATTCTGAATGCTTCTATACCTGCTATGGCCGTACCACTAATCCAAATTACACTATCGTGTTTAATTATAATATTTGCATTGAAATTAGTGGAATTATCGTTACTTATAAGTTCACAATCAGCTTTTAGGAAAACATTAGTGAAAGATGGCTCCTTATAAATTGCAAAAGTATCTGTTTTTATATTTTGTGATTCATCAATAGAAATTTGATTAGATTTTGTAACCCTACAACTGGATAGTAAAATACAAAAAAAAATTATATAAATGAAATGTTTGAAATTAATGTTGACCATGGAGGTATTTATTAATCTTTTAATTTATTATTTATTAAATCAGGATTTTTGCCATTATTTATAGCTTTTTGCCAAAAGGTGATTGCATCATCTTTCAGATTTAAAAGATAATAAATATCTCCAGCATGCTCTAGGATATCTGGATCTGAATCATTGTATATCAGAGCTTTATCAATCCAATTTTTAGCATCACTTAAATTATTTAATTTAAAAAGTATC
>JAHDSP010000025.1 GCA_018432645.1 Bacteroidales bacterium
AACTCGTCCCAATCTAATTTATAATTTATATAATCGAATCCTAATTTTTTTACAATAGTTTCAATATTTTTTATGCCAATATCAGTATCCCAACCATTATCCATATGCAGTAATAACGCTCTTAGATTGTATTTTTTAGCTAAATAAGCAGTATAGCAACTATCTATCCCACCACTAATCCCTATTAAACAATCATATTTATTATTTTTCCCATTTTCTTTAATTTTATTTAAAATTTCTATTAATTTTTGGTCACTTCCCTTTCCTTGATATGTTAATTTTGAAATTTTTTCTACATAATCATTACAAAAATTACAATAACCATTTTCATCAAAAGTAATTTCAGGAGTTGAAATATTGTCCATTACACATCTTTTGCACATCTTATACTCAATCTCTTTCATCTTACAATAATTTTTATTTTATAATAATTTTTTTACAAATATAAAAAAATAAATTATAAAATTTGACTGTGAACAGTTTATATTGATTTACCCTTAACTATTTAGTCGTCCTTTATAAAGATAACAAACAATTGTTTATTAATATCTTATAGATAATTTTTTAATTAAAATATTACAAAAATTTGTAACTTTGCACCATAAAACTTGCTAGTTTTTTACATTCTTATTAATAAATTAGTTCTTAATAAAATGTATAATTGGACTCAAATAAATAAAATTACTTTATATAAAAAAGAACAGTATAAATAAAAAAAGAGCCACACTATGGCGGCTCTTTTTTAAGATATATAGTAATATTTTAGTAATCCATTGGAGGCATAGCAGGAGCTGCAGGTTTCTCTTCAGGAATTTCAGCTATAGCAGCTTCTGTTATAAGAAGTGCACCGGCTATAGAAGCAGCTTTTTCGATAGCTATTCTAGCAACTTTAGTAGGATCTATTACACCAGCTTCGAGAAGATTTTCGAATTTTTCTGAATAAGCATTAAAGCCGTAATCACCTTTGCCTTCTTTAACCTTTTGTACGATCACACTACCTTCTAGACCAGCGTTTTCTACTATCTGTCGTAGAGGTTCTTCTAGAGCTCTACGGATGATATCTACACCGATTTTCTCATCTTCATTAGCTAGCTCTACCTTATCTAGTACATCGATAGCTCTAATGTATGCAACGCCGCCACCAGGGATGATACCTTCCTCTATAGCAGCACGAGTAGCATGTAGTGCGTCATCATATCTATCTTTTTTCTCTTTCATTTCTACTTCGGTAGCAGCACCTACTCTGATGACAGCTACACCACCAGCTAATTTAGCTAATCTTTCTTGTAGTTTTTCTTTATCATAGTCGCTTTTAGCATCTTCTATTTGCACTTTTATCTGTCTGATGCGAGCTTCGATATTTTCTTTTTTGCCAGCACCCTCTACGATAGTAGTGTTATCTTTGTCGATAGTAACTTTTTTAGCTTGACCGAGGAGATCTAAATTTGCATCCTCAAGTTTAAAGCCTTTTTCTTCGCTAATAACTGTACCACCAGTTAATATAGCTATATCTTCGAGCATTTCTTTTCTTCTATCACCAAAAGCTGGAGCTTTAACGGCAGCTACTTTCAGAGAACCTCTCAGTTTATTAACTACCAAAGTAGCTAAAGCTTCACTCTCTATATCTTCGGCAATTATTATTAATGGTCTACTAGTTTGGAAAACTTTTTCTAGAACTGGGAGCAGTTCTTTCATTCCACTTAATTTCTTATCATAAAGTAAGATATAAGGGTCATCATATTCTACTGTCATTTTTTCAGAGTTAGTGACGAAATATGGTGAAATATAACCACGATCGAATTGCATACCTTCTACCACATCAACAGTAGTTTCAGTACCTTTAGCTTCTTCTATAGTGATTACACCTTCTTTTTTTACTTTTTTCATTGCTTCAGCGATAGTTTTACCTATTTCGGGGTCATTATTAGCAGAAATAGTTCCTACTTGTTCTATTTTATCATAGCTATCACCTACTTGCTGAGATTGTTGTTTTAGGTTATCAATAACAGTTTTCACAGCTTTGTCGATACCGCGTTTCAGATCCATAGGATTAGCTCCAGCGGTAACACTTTTTAGACCAGCATTGAAGATGATTTGAGTAAGGAGTGTGGCAGTTGTTGTGCCATCACCAGCAGCATCACTAGTTTCGCTAGCAGCTTTTTTTACCATTTGGGCACCCATATTTTCAAATTTATCTTCTAAACTAATTTCTTTAGCCACTGATACACCATCTTTAGTGGTTATAGGTGCTCCATAGCTTCTCTCGATAACTACATTACGTCCTTTAGGACCTAGTGTTACTTTAACAGCATTTGCTAATTTATCTACACCATTTTTTAATTGCTCGCGGGCATCAAAGCCTAATATTATTTCTTTTGCCATAGTTTTATTTATTTTTAAAATGTTAATTAATGATTAAATAATTGCTAAAATGTCTGATTCTCTAACTATCAGATATTCTTTACCATCAATAGTAATTTCGGTGCCAGCATATTTGGAATATAATACTTGGTCACCTACTTTTACTGTCATAGGTTCATCTTTTTTGCCATCACCTACAGCTACTACTGTACCTTTTAAAGGTTTTTCTTTTGCTGTGTCTGGGATAATGATACCACCTGCAGTTTTTTCCTCAGCAGGTGCTGGTTCGATAACTACTCGATCTGCTAAAGGTTTAATTTTAATTTCACTCATATCTTTGTGTTTTTTTGAAGTTTTTGCTTTTGCATAATCATTAAGTGTGCCATATAAAAATAATGTCAATTTGGCATTATTTTTTAATAATTTATTAAAAAGTATTTTAATTTACTTTTCTTTGTCAACTACACAAAGAAAAGTAACAAAAGAAAAGTCTCCGCTGGGGAAATGATTTGAGGGGTTTAAAATTTTAAACCCCTACAAGATTTCTTATTGCCTTACGCGGCTTGCTTGTTTTATTTCAAATCATTTCCCAATGCGGTATTGCTAGAGCTTACTAATTATTATAAAGGTATTCTTTTATAGTACTAAATGTTGAAAAAAACATTATTATCTAAATGCCTATTTCAATTATTTAATTTATATGTATGTTTATGATTTAAAATATAGATGCTATCCCTGTATGTAGATAATGATGTAATTTTATTTTTTTGAAATTCAATTCTTGCGGATTTAATTGTGATAATATATGTTCTGTTAGCTTAATAGTAAAAAGAATTCCATTAAAATTTATTAAATTTATTTCGTCTTTTATAGTATGATAAGTTTGGGGTAAACCAGTTGTAAAATATAAATATGGGATCTTATTAGCATAGAAATATGTATGATCACTGAATGGAAAGGCCATAGGTAATTTTTTGATTTTAACAGAATCATAATGATTTGGTACAATATCTTTTAAATCATTCGCAGTAGCTGTACCATAAATAGTAAGAATATTTTTTTTATATCCTAAACGTCCAATCATATCATAGTTTACATATAAAATTATCGGAGATACATTGATATTAGGTAAAATTTTTTGACAAAAATAAGCAGAACCGTATAATCCTATTTCTTCACTGCCCCAAAAGCATATGATGTAATTATAATTAGTTAAAAATTTATTAGAAAGATGCCTTGTCAGTTCTAATAATCCCACAGTGCCACTAGCATTATCATCAGCACCATTATAAATCAAATACTGCCCTTTAGTGCTATCATAGATTTCATAACCAACATGATCATAATGTGCCCCAATAATTATAGTATAAGGAGCTTTATTGTCAATATATGCAATTATGTCAGCTGTAGTGTCTTTTTTATTATTTTGGTAATTTTTAATAGTAAATGCAAATCTATATGTATCATAAGAGGGCAAAAAATTGATATTACTTTGATTCGATTTTAATTTGTTTAATTCATTAATAATATAGTTGCCTGCTTTCCACTCGTATTTACTTGCAGATTTTCTGCCCATTAGGGTATCGTGTGATAGTACTTTCATATCTCTAATGATTCTCTGCTGCCTATCATTATTTGTAAATGAAATCTGTGAAAATAAATTAATATTGATACAAAGTACTAATAGAAAGTTAATTATCTGTTTCATTAGAAAAAATATTTTACGAAATTATAAATTATAATGTCATATTTATATAATAAGTTATAAAAATTATTGTAAATTTGTCAAAAAAAATAATTATGGGACCTTTTCATGCTTATGATATTAGAGGTATCTATGGTGTAGATTTTAATAAAGATGATGTGGTTAAAATCGGGTATTTTTTCCCTCAA
>JAHDSP010000484.1 GCA_018432645.1 Bacteroidales bacterium
ACACAAATTTCTATTTTTTATCCAAATGGTGAAATGATAAACGATTCATTTAAAGTAGGAACTGTCAGAATGTTAAAAAATAATATTGATCCATCAGAATGGGATAGAATGTTAGATTTCACAATAAAAAATACCAAAAATGAAGATTTATTCGTAATAGGTTCTGGTGGCAACATAAATTTTATTAAAAAAAGATTCGGTTCATACGATAATCCTTTTTTAGACTTGTCATTGCTAATGAATATTTATGATCAGTTGCAAGGTATTAGTGTAGAGGAGAGAATAATTAATTATTCACTTAATCCAGATCGTGCAGATGTCATTGTTCCAGCTCTGATAATTTATATTAGGTTGCTACAACTTCTACAAATTGATAAAATTGCTTGCTACCAAGTAGGCTTATCTGATGGAATTATTATGGAACAATTTTATGAAAAACATCCAGAATTTGTTAAAAAATAAAATAATAATTTTTTTAATTAAAAAATTATTTATAACTTTGCAATCCAAAATTTATGTACAATGTTTGCAATAGTAGAATTGGGTGGAAAACAATTTAAGGTTACAGAAGGCACTAAGTTATATATTAGTAGATTAGATGCAGAACTAGACAGCACTGTAGAAAGTGATAAAGTTTTATTGATAGCTAATGATGATGATGTGAAAATAGGTAATCCTAATGTAGATGGAGCTAAAATAACTTTTAAAGTTCTAGAACATCTGAAAGGGCCTAAAGTAACGGTTTTTAAAAAGAAAAGACGTAAAGGATATAGAGTGAAACGCGGCTTTCGTCCTTACCTGACAAAAATAGAAATTTTAAATATTCAAGCTTAAAAATAGTAATTAAATATGGCACATAAAAAAGGAATGGGTAGTTCTCGTAATGGTAGAGAATCCCATAGTAAACGTCTCGGAGTTAAAAAATTTGGCGGTGAATATGTAAAAGCAGGTAATATTATTGTTCGCCAACGTGGTACTAAACACTATCCTGGTGAAAATGTCGGCATTGGTCGTGATCATACCTTATTTGCTCTTAAAGATGGCATAGTACTCTTCACAAGAACGCGTGGCAATAGATCTTACGTTTCTATTAAAGAGAACTAATTGTTTCATAATTATAATATTTTTTTTAACGAAAAGCTAATTGTAACCAATTAGCTTTTCGTTTTTGTTGTCATTTTATAATTTTTATTATATTTTTGTATTTTAAAAAATCATAAATTATGAAAAATATAACTTTTGTATTTACCCTTTTGTTCTTATTTACTAATTATATTTTTTCGCAAAAACCAGCATATGTGATTTATCACAATGGTAATAAAGTAGAATGGCAAGATTTATTAAAGGCAGCTGATTCATGTGATATTATCTTTTTTGGTGAGCTACACGACAATCCTATTGCTCATTGGCTGGAATATGAACTAGTTAAAGATTTGTATCAGAAATATTCAAATAGTTTAATTTTAGGTGCTGAAATGTTTGAAACTGATAATCAACTAATCTTGAATGAATATCTGAACAATCTTATTAATGAAAAAAATTTTTTAGAAGAAGCTAAATTGTGGCAAAATTATCAGACAGACTACAGACCATTAGTTGAATTTGCTAAAAAAAATAATTTGCCATTTATAGCTACAAATATTCCTCGTAGATATGCTGCGGCTGTCAATTATGGAAGCTTAGCTGCATTAAATAAATTTTCTAAAGAAGCTTTGACTTTTATTGCACCTTTGCCTATACCTTTTGATTCTACTTTGGATTGTTATGCCTCTCTAAAACAAATGCCAGCTATGGGTAGAGCTCATACGACAAAACTACATTTAGATCAGGCTCAAGCTATTAAAGATGCTACAATGGCATGGAATATTAAGAAAAACCTAGCTGATAATAAAAAATTTATACATTTTAATGGAGCATATCATAGTGATTATCATCAAAGTATTATCTGGTATTTAAACTATTATATGAAAGAAACTAAGAATAATAATTATAAATTATTAACAATTACTGTACAAGAAGTAGATAATGTAGAATTACCCCCGGTAGATAATCCTGCAGATTTTATTATTCTCACTCCTAGCACAATAACAAAAACATATTAAAACAATATAAAAATATTCATTAATTTTGCATTAAATAATAAAATTTTTTAAAAAAAATTTGTTTCTTTAAGTTCTTTAAACAATAATTATTAAAAGCAACAGTGTAATTATTTATAAAAATTTAAAAAAAAATTATACCCTCACATATGAAATATAATTCAGAATTGGAGCCTTTGAAAATACCAGAATATGGTAGAAATGTACAAAATATGGTAAATTATGCAAAAACTATAAAAGATAAAGAAGAAAGAACTCAATTTGCACATAAAATAATTAAAACTATGGCTGCAGTAGTAGGAAATGGTAAATACGAAAGCTCTAAATATTGGGATCATCTTTACATCTTAGCTGATGGCAATTTAGATATAGACTGGCCTGTAAAAATAAATATTAAATATTTACACTTTGTTCCTGAAAGGATACCATATAGAGGTGAGTATAATTCTAAATTTCGTTTTTATGGCAGAATAATTGAAGATATGACAAAAAAAGCTATAGAGATGCCTGAAGGCGACGAAAAAAATGAATTATTAAAACATTTAATTATGACAATGAAAAAATTGTACATATATTGGAATAATCAAATGGTCAATGATGATATTATAAAAAATCATTTAAATATGCTATCAAATGGGCTATTAAATGTTTCTGAAAATGTTTTCGACTCTACACATGTAAATATTAAAAAACGAAATACTGATAATCAAAAAAATAAAAAATTTATTAATAATAAAAACAGCAAAAGAAGAAAATAATCTATAATGTCAGATTTTATTGTAAAAGGGGGAAAACAATTAAAAGGTGAAGTAGAGTCTCAGGGAGCCAAAAATGAAGCATTACAAGTGATTTGTGCTTGTTTATTAACTGATGAAAAGGTTAACTTATACAATGTGCCTCTGACAAGAGACATTATGAATCTTCTAAATCTAATTCATGATATAGGTATAGAAGTTTGTATAGAGCGAGAAAAGAATGCTATCAGTATATGCTCAAAAAATATAAATTTAGCTAAATTAGATGATGAATCTATACAAAAGAGACAATCTTTACTTAGAGGTTCTTTGATGCTAGCTGGACCTATTTTAGCAAGATATAAAAAAGCTATTATTCCTAAAATTGGAGGAGACAAAATAGGTAGACGTAGAATAGATACACATCTTTATGGTTTTGAAAAATTAGGTGCAGAGATAGAATTTGATTTTTTTACTAACAAAGTTATTCTAACAGCAAAGGACGGACTAAAAGGAAATTATATAATGATGCCCGAAGCTTCGGTTACAGGTACAGCAAATATAATTATGGCTGCTGTTTTGGCGGAAGGAACTACAACTATTTATAATGCTGCTTGTGAACCATATATTCAGCAATTGTGTAAAATGCTCATTTCTATGGGAGCTTATATAGAAGGAGTCGGCTCTAATTTATTAAAAATTTATGGTGTAAAGAAATTAAATGGTACCTCACATACATTATTAGCTGATATGATAGATGTGGGGAGCTTTATAGGGTTAGCAGCACTTACACAGTCTAATATTACTATTAAAAATTGCAATATTCATCATCTAGGTATAATACCAGAAACATTTCGTAAATTGGGAATTATACTTTTAGAAGATAATGATGATTTAATAATTCCTTATCAAGATACATATGAAGTGTCTCAATATATAGATGGAGGGATACTTACGATTTCTGATGCTCCATGGCCGGGTTTTACACCAGATTTATTAAGCATTGTCTTAGTAGCTGCTACTCAAGCGAGAGGCACAGTTTTGATACATCAAAAGATGTTTGAAAGTAGATTATTTTTCGTTGATAATTTAATAGAGATGGGGGCGCAAATAATTTTATGTGATCCGCATAGAGCTACAGTTATTGGATTAGAAAGACGTTTCCCATTACGTGCTATTACAATGTCTAGCCCAGATATTCGAGCTGGTATTGCTCTACTTATCGCAGCTCTATCTGCTAAAGGTACAAGCATTATTCATAATATTGAGCAAATAGAACGTGGCTATGAAAATATCGATAAGCGACTTCAAAAGCTAGGTGCAGAAATAGAAAGACAATAAGTTTATTTTAAAATTTTACTAATTAATAAAAAAAATTTTTTTATTTAAAAATAATTATGTAATTTTGCAACATAAACCCCAAAAAAATAAAAATATGAGAAAGAAAATTTTATTAATCGTTATTTCTGCAATAATTAGCATTGCAACATTTGCACAGAAGCCAGTAGGCACCAATCCATTCTCTATAGAAGGTGGACTAACAGTTAATGCTATGACAGGACAAACTTTTTCTGCTCCTGATTTGAGATTACGTTATTTTATTAATGATGCTATCTCAGTGAGATTAGGAGTTATGTTTAATTCTGATAAAACTACTGACTATATCTATGGTTTGAATGATGATGGATTCCCCGTTGAGTCAAAGCAGGGTTCTTTTGAACAGAAAGATTTTAGCACACAATTTAGTCTAGGAGGAGCATATCATTTTGCTCAGAAAGAGAAACTATCACCCTATGCTGGGCTAGATATTACTTTTCTTTCAGGTTCTTATAATGAGACATGGAAAAACTCAGATCAAAATTTAACAGCTTTTGATGAAAATACAAGTGGCCATTTTAAATATAAATATAGTGGCTTTGGCTTTATGATTTTCACAGGTGCTGATTATTATTTTGCTGAAAATATTTACATAGGACTAGAAATAGGTATTGGAATGTCAAATGCTAAAGATAAAAGTGGTGAATGGTCTCAAACAGTTGGACAAACAACAACCACTATTACTACTTTCCAAACATTTGCTGATTCATATTTCGGGAATATGTTTTCACAAATGATACGCCTTGGCTGGAGATTCTAATTTTTTTAATAAAATAAAAAAGGGGTAATTAATTACCCCTTTTTTTATTTTTATATTATGTTGATTTATGCTAAAGTAGCTACCATAACTGCTTTGATAGTATGAAGTCTATTCTCTGCTTCATCAAAAACTATAGAATTAGGAGACTCAAAAACATCATCATTTACCTCCATAGCATCTAATCCATATTTTTGATATATCTGTTCTCCAATAGCAGTTTCACGATTATGAAAAGAAGGTAAACAATGCAAAAATTTACAATTAGGATTTCCTGTTAACTCCATAACATGTTTATTCACTTGATATGGTTTTAATAAATTTATACGTTCTGCCCATACTTCATCTGGTTCACCCATAGATACCCATACATCAGTATAAATAAAATCTATACCTTTTACGCCTTCTTCTACATTTTCAGTATGCATTATTTTTGCTCCAGTTTGTTTTGAGATTTCCTTACATTGCTCTATTAGAGATGCAGATTGCCATAAATTTTTTGGTGCTACAATTCTAATATCCATACCCATTTTAGCAGCACCTACCATCAAAGAGTTTCCCATATTATATCTGGCATCACCTAAATAAGCAAAAGATATTTCATTTAGTGGTTTATTAGAATGTTCCATCATAGTCATAAAATCAGCTAATACCTGTGTAGGATGAGCTTCATTTGTTAATCCATTCCATACTGGTACACCTGCATATTCTGCTAATTCTTCAACAATATTTTGCCCATAACCTCTATATTCTATACCATCATAAATGCGTCCTAGCACTCTAGCAGTATCTTTGATAGATTCTTTTTTGCCCATTTGAGAACCAGTAGGCCCTAAATAAGTAACATGAGCACCTTGATCATATGCTGCTACCTCAAAAGCACATCGTGTCCTTGTACTATCTTTTTCAAAAATCAAAGCAATGTTTTTACCTAGTAAGTTTTTTTGCTCTGTGCCAGAATACTTAGCTCTTTTCAAATCATTTGCTAATTGTAATAAAAAATTTAACTCCTGAGGAGTAAAATCTAATAATTTCAAAAAACTACGATTTTTCAAATTTAAACTCATAATATTATTATTTTTAAAATTTAGTATGCAAAATTAACATTTTTGTTTTAATCATAATTTTTAAAAAAATAAAAATAAACTAATATTAGCAAACGATTTGTAATAAAGTTAATTATTTAAATTTCAAGAATCATTTAATCTCTCTAATCATTATATCCATAAAGTAATAATAGTGAAAATACCAATTACTATAAATAATAATCCAGATATTATTGACATCGTTTTAGGCTTTATTTTTTTCATTAATACATTGCCTAAAAATATTGACAATATGCTCATTAATGACATTGCAAAAATAACACCAAAAAAAACTAACCATGGATTATATTGAGTAGCTAAAGTAGCTGATGCTATCTGAGTTTTATCACCCCATTCTCCAATGAAAATTAGTAAAAATCCAGTAATAAATGGATTAATTTCTTTTTTATTTAACTTGATTTCCTCTTTCCTTTTAATAAAAGTAATAATACCAAAAATTATAAATATTCCTCCAGCAATTATTTTCATAATAATATTAGGAATAATATTTGCTATCAAGCTACCTGCTAATATAGCAATGCCATCTACTATTGCAAAAGCTAAAATAATGCCCCAGAATAAATTAAAATGTTTATTAGTTTTTGATGCCAACATAATTATTAATAATTGTGTTTTATCTGCAAACTCAGCGAGGGCAACAAGCAAAAATGGCATTAAAAAGTCACGAAACATAATATGTTTTATTAATGCAAAAGTAAATAATTTTAGAACCAACTCTATTAAGTAGTTCAAAAACTAATTTTTCTGGATATACAGCTGTATGCCTCCATTTAGTTTTTTGTAAGGAAATTTCTAATATATTGCCTAGCTCATTTTTATAAATGTTACTTTTATTTTTAGAAAAAACAAAAATAGGCTCATAAGTATTTGTAAATCTGTTAATTACTGAAGAGGGCATATGATTTGTTTTATACCATATAATAATGTCTTATAGATACCAAACATCATTTACCATGTGATATGCTAATCTATATGGTATTTGAGAAAAGTGAGATTTACCATATTTATTTAAATATTTGTCACCTACATTTAAGAAAAAAAATGATAGCATTTTTTTAATTTAGTAAAAATTTTATTTAATATAAATCTACTAAAATTATTTCTTATTTAGGAACTCTAAAAAGCTTATTCCACCTAATTTTACCATCAAATAATGAATAATCTTTATCTAATGATAACCATACAAAAACTGGCTTGCCAACCATATGATCTATAGGTATGAATCCCCAAAATCTCGAATCATAACTATTATGTCTATTATCTCCCATGCCAAAATAATAATCCATCTGGAAGGTATATGTATTAGTAGGTTTATCATTTATGTATATTATACCATTTTTAACATATAACTTATTATGTTCATAGGCAGTAATAATACGTTCATAGAAACATAGATTATTTGTATCAAGCGATATAGTTACACCCTGTTTAGGAACAATAATAGGGCCGAAATTATCTTTATTCCAAGGATATTTAGGATCATGTGGAAAAATAGAGTAGTCCCAAGTAGTATCTTCACTTATTTTCAAAGGTTCAGCTATAATAGAACCATATTTTTTTAAAAATTTCTCTTTAATTTCTTCTGTCATTGGCAGTAATAATACATTAGAAGGATAACCATAATATTTAGCTTTCTGAGCAGATTGCCTAGCATCTTCTCTGGAAATCCCAGTAGACATTATTTGCTCTATAGACAAGTATCTATCTGGTTGCAATTTTACAATATAATCAAACTGAATATATTTAGGAATAGGCATAGGTTTTCCATTTACATAAACCTGGCGATGAATTATCTGAATAGTGTCACCGGGTGTACCTATACAGCGTTTGATATAATTATCTCTTTTGTCTACAGGACGCACTGTTATTTTCTCTGTTTGCAATAGATATTTACGAGCCGCATCATAGAATTTCTTATAATCCTTATCTGTAAGGCCATTACTTTGTGCTATTTGTACAGCGAAACTTCTAGTAATAGTATAAAAGCTCATTGCAGGTTCGGCTATCACTACTGTGTCGCCCTCTGGGAAATTAAATACTATCAATTTATTGCTCTCTATATTTTCTAAAGCAGGATAGCGATAATATGGCAGTTTAATTAATTTAGAGTATGATGGAGTAGTTTTAGCCAAAGGTAAAATATTATGAGCAAAAGGGAAAGAAAGCGGTGTATTAGGTATGCGTATACCATAATGAATTTTACTGACAAATAAATAATCACCTACAAGCATAGTTTTTTCCATAGAACTTGTAGGTATAGTGTATGCTTCTAAAAAGAACATTCTAATAATTGTAGCTGCTACAACAGCAAAGATTATAGCTTCTACCCATTCTTGGGTCTTACTTAGTTTTTTTACTTTTTGTTCTCTCACCGGTATGTACTCATCTTTTATAATACCTAAATAAGGTAAATAAACAAATGGAAAAAGAATAATTAATATTTGATTTAAAATATTATAACGATTAAATCCTTTGAGTAACTCTATTAACATTAGCATTACCATGAATAAATTAATGAAGGGTACTAAACTCCAAATTACCCATGTCCATTTCTTACCAATTATTTTTGTCCATATCACTAAATTATATATTGGTACGAAAACTAACCAGAAATTGTATCTAGCTTTTCTAAAAACAAATCCTAACCCTATTACACATGCTAAAAAAAGCAATATAGTAATTATCATTACTACATCCATAATTAAAATTTTTTTAAAATATTATGCAAAGATAAACGTAAAAAATAAATAATTATTTAAATAGGTTTATTATAAATATAGAATTATGATTAGAGTTTTAGTTAAATATTGTAAAAAATGTAAATCAATTACAAAATCATAAAGGAAAGGGATATTAAAATAAAAGGAATTGGAAGAATTTACAATTTTTTATTGTTTAAATTTAGGTATTATATCAATATTTTAACTTTATCAAGCTCCAATACCGCTCCCACGCCCATCTGTCGTGAGATGACAAGTTCAAAAGTCGACCAATGTCTGATTCTACGTCGGCTTTCAAATATTTATTCATCACTACAAACCACATAAGGTAGTTCTGTAGATACTTTGTAGCTACTCCTCTGAACCTCATCATCCAAACCAAAAAATTATTTATCTTTTTTTCTGCTATGTTTACGCTATAAACTAC
>JAHDSP010000089.1 GCA_018432645.1 Bacteroidales bacterium
GTCGTCATAATACATTTTTGAGAAATCGTTGATTCTCTCAGGTAAAACAACCTTAATTAAAGCATAGGATTCAGAATACCAAATTTCAAATTCTTGCCTTAATTGGACAAGATCATCAAGTGTGTGCAATTTTTTTAAAATAGTTTCACCGTCATTAATCAGTTGCTGAATATCTAATTTATATTTATCTATTTTGGATTCCATTTATTTTAAATGATTTGTATTTATTTTTTTTAACTTTCATACTCACTCCAACTAAATTAATGGTTTTATTAATTTATAATCTAAATCTTTTGTATCAATTTTTGTTCCATCTTCAAATTCCACCTCATAATTCCCCTCTTGTAGAGGGGTGTCCCGAAGGAAAGGGGTGTTTACCTCTTGTAGAGGTGTGGCAGACGAAGTCTTATAGTGTGTTTTCAATTCTTTTGAAATACCAGATTTGTCATAAGCTAAAACTTTTTTCATCCGAGACAAAACCACACTATAAAAATGCTCTCCCAACTCAACTCCTTTGACTTTAATAAATAACACATATTTACACATAATATCTTAACTAACAATGTTGTTGCTTTTTCTTATGCAAAGGTCTCATCTTATTCATTTATTATTTGTTCATACATTTTTTTAAAGTTAGAATTATTAATTTTGTTAAAGAATGGTAAACCAATCAATCTATAATTTAGGTTTTCAGCTGTTATCACTTTTTCAAATCCATATTTTTCAGTAATTTCTTCTAAAAACTGTTCTTTCCAACCTTCTTTTCCAGTTTTGAAAGTTCCATCACCTCCAATATATTCATTTCCTTTTGGCTCAATAAATATTTGGTAATACAGTTCTGCTTTAGATCCATTTTGCAATTCTTTCTTATCTTTTGTTTTCAAGAAGAGAAGAAAGTCAGGTTGGAAACCTCTGCCTTGTTCAAAGTCATATATCTTATAGACTTCTTCGTTTCTCAAAAGATATATTTCTTCGTATTTTTGTTCTAAATTTTCAATAGTCTTTTTAATAAAATTGATAAGCTCTTTTTCTTCACTTGTACCATAGAAAGAATCCAATACATACCATTTTTTCGTTTCTAGTTCTTTAGCAATTCTTTCTGAATCTTTATCTACTTTAATTGTTTTTATTTTTGGCTCTGAAAAGAATTTTTTGAAATCTCCTGCAATAAATTCACTTCCAATTTTTGGAACAATTTTATTTTTTAATTCTGCAGAGATATCGTCTAAAAACTTCATCACTAAACCTAATTTGTCACTATTTTCAATATCAACATAACTTTTGTTTTTACTTTCAACTTCAAGATCAAAATCACCTAGAAATTCATCTTTTATCAAATCATCAATACTTTCAATATCAAGTTCTTTTTTTAAATTTTCAAATTGAAACAATGAATTTTCTTGTTTTGCTTTTATGTTAATTGCTTTTTGGACAATATGTTTTTCAATATCCTTAAATTTAATTGAAATAATTTTAGGTCCTTTTTCTTGTAAATTCAATATCGGTGAATCTTGTTGTTTATCAAAGACCAATTCTTGTTCGATTAATTCTAAACCTTTAATTTTATATGGTGGCAGAGAAAAGTCTTTTTTAATGTCTTCCAAAGTCTTCTTTTTTCTGTTAGGATTATCAATTTGCTTGTTGTACCAAATTTTTGTTTTTTGATAGAATTTACTGTCTTGGAAATCTTTTTTTAGCGCAAAAGTTTTGATAATTTTATCATCCCTGATATATCCGTCTTTTCTTAATTCTTCCTTGAGATGAGAAATATATCTTGATTCTTCGTCATAAGTGTAATAATACAATTCTTCTAAAACTCTTAATTCATGATTTAAATCATCATCAAATTTTCTTTTATTTTTAATCTTGTCATTAAAAGCAAAAGGATAATATCTGACACCTCTTCCAATAAGTTGCTTTTCTTTAATTGTTGCTTCAGGAGTTTTTTTTGTGCTTCCGCCTGCATTTTGTCCTTGATA
>JAHDSP010000538.1 GCA_018432645.1 Bacteroidales bacterium
GGAAAAATGAACTTTAAAGTTTCAGAAACCTATGATTAAAATTGTTAGTTAAAAAAAAACCACAACGACACGTTTTGTCCATCATACTACTTATTTTTGTTTTTGGAAGTAAATGAATTAGAAAAAAGATAAATTATTTATTGTAAAGTTTCACCACGTTGTTGATGTTTTTTTCTCATTGTGAAGTGAAGCGTAGCGAAACGAAACAATGAGAAAAAAGAGCATCCCAATGAAAACTTGATTAATTTTGAAAATTAAAAACAAAAAATTATGCAACAAGTTTACCATTCGAATGCGGTGACAAATATACACATTCGCCGCCAAATTAAAGAAAGTTCTTTGACAAATTTTCAATTAGCCCAAACCTTTCATACTTCTCCCACTACTATCAGCAAATGGAAAAATAGGGAAACGTTTGAAGACAAAAGCTCACGTCCTCATAAGATCGCATATGCTTTAAATGAGTTGGAAGAAAGTTTGGTCGTCTCCATCAGGAAAACTACCTGGTTCTCTTTAGATGAAATATGGGAGATGCTTTTCGTCTATAATCCGCAAATTACAAGAAGTTCCGTTTATAGAACATTTTGTAGAAACCATGTCAATCAGGTTCCGCAACCAGAAAGGGAAAAAACCAAAAAGTTTAAAGAATATGAACCGGGCTATCTTCATATGGATGTAACCTATTTGCCAAAGTTTGAGGGGAATAAATCTTATCTTTTTGTTGCCATTGACAGAGCTACCCGAAGTTTGTTTTATCGAGTCTATGAAGCCAAGAGCAGTGAAAATACGGAAGATTTTATGAATCGGTGTTTAGAATTTTTCCCCTTCGAAATCACCCATGTTTTGACCGATAATGGACTGGAATTTACGAATCGGCTTATTAAATCCAAGAAAGGAGATCTCTGCCAGAAACCCTCTAAATTGGATGAAGTCTGCAATGTCAATCATATTGAACACAGGCTTACTCAACCCAATACACCGAAAACGAATGGTATGGTAGAAAGAGCCAACGGAATAATTAAAAAGGAAACCATTCTTAAAGAAAATTACGCAAATAAAGAAGAAATGAATGACGCTTTGATGGCTTTTCTCGTATATTATATGCTTTATAGAAGACATGGAGGAGTCAAAAAAGAACTGCGCGTAAAAACCCCTTTTGATGCTATTGAAAAATGGTTTGAACTAAAACCTGAAATTTTTTATCAAACTCCTTTGCAGTTTAAAAATAAAATTTTATCTTTGCAACAAAATAAAAATACAAGTTCTCATAAACAACCTTGTGAAACTTGACAATTTATGAATAAAGTACAAAATCATGAAATACAAATAAAAAACAAACAAAAATATCTAAAAAATAATGATAAAGATTAAGAAAATGATTTTAATTAAAGAAATAATTTCTAAATCAGAATTTTTTTTGTTTACATTTGCCA
>JAHDSP010000504.1 GCA_018432645.1 Bacteroidales bacterium
CATTGAATATGGATACTCATACTATGCAATATATTCTACTGGTTTAGTTGCGGTACCTATAGATTTCTTCTTAACTGATAATGAGATTATCTCAATAGCTAATCATTGCGAATTAAAAGCTATTATTACTACTGAAAATGTAAAATTTGATTTAAAAGAATTGAAAAATGCTATTCCTTCTTTAGAACATATTATAACAATAGAAAAAAATCCAAACTATCTTTACTTTTGGGATTTAATAAATAATTCAACAAATGAATTAGACGATCAAGGTATAGAAATTTCTATGCCATCAAGCATTTACTATACATCTGGAGTAACAGGCAAACCTAAAGGAGCTTTATGGAATTATGAGCATATACATTTAGGAGCAGAGCAATTGAAGGAAATGGGAACATATGAAAAATTATTAAATATTGTAAAATTGGATTACACAGAGAGGTCTGTAGCTGCAATACATTTTCACATTCTGCAGGTCTATTTTATTTCATGTTAGCAATAAAATATGGGATGAGTACTGTAATAATGCCTAGATTTGCTCCATTAGAATTAGTAAAATTGATAAAAAAATGGGGAGTCACAAATGTATTTATGGCACCCGCTATGTTTTATGCAGTTTTGACTTTAAAAGAAATTGAGAATTATTCACTTGATACTTTGCTTTCGGCTACTGTATTTGGAGCTTCTTCATCACCAGACTTAATGATGCAATTTGCCAAACTATGCCCTAATGCTGTTGTACTTAATGGTTATGGCCTTACAGAAGTGGTACCACCTTTAGCAGTTTCTTCACCGCAAAATATCAAGGGATTTAGTTATATTGTTTCTAATATTGAACTGAAACTGGTAGATTCTCATGATAAAGAAGTGAAAAAAGGCGAAATCGGTGAAATAATTGCAAAAGGTAAACCTGTTTTTTGCGGATATTACAATGAACCGCAATTAAATGAACAAGTTTTTAAGAATGGATGGTTCTATACTGGCGATTTAGGCTATTTCGATAATGATAATACTCTATATATAGTTGGTAAATCTAAGGATATTATCAAAGTCGGTGGTGAACTCGTATGGGCTTCAGAAATAGAAGAAGTTATACTTAGATATCCTGGCATCAGAGAGGCTGCAGCTGTAGGCGTACCGGATCCTCTGAGAGGAGAAGTAGTGAAATGCTATGTGGCTCCAGCAGATAGTACACAACTCAATAAAAATGAACTAAAGGATTACTTAAGAAAAAATCTTGCTAAATTTAAACAACCTAAAGATATAATTATATTAGATGACTTACCAAAAACAGGTCCTGGCAAAATTAATAAAGCTGCATTAAAAGAATTAGGTTAAGCATAAATAAAACTTTTGAATAATCATTTTATTAATAACTAAATTATTACTTTGAATGCATCAGTAATAATTCTATTGCTTATAAGTATAATTTATTGTAAAAATTTTCTTTAAATTTTTTTCAGATATAAAAAAAGTATAAAAGAAAAATCTCTGCTGAAAAAATGATGGATATATTTTGAAGAATTACATTTGATAATCAAATGTGAAATATTTGAAAATATTTGCTATCTATCTGTTATTAAAAGCTTTGTAAAATAATAAATTCTTTGTTTAAAATAAATAATGATATTTATTTAATAATTTTATAATGCTTAAACGCTTTGTTTATGAATATATAATAGAAATATTTTTTGAAATTTTAATTTTTATCTATTTTCTCAATAATATTTAATTAGAAAAGTATTAATAGTATTTTTTTTAATTTATATATCATTATTTATTTTAAACATTTATCAATAGAATGTATCAAAGAAAAATCTTCATTGAGAGAATGCGGTATAAGTCATGCCGAGAATTTATTTTAAAGTTTTTCCATTGGCACAAAAATATTTAGAAAAATTTAGGTTCTATAACGTTTATTATTTGTTAATTATTTTACCACAAAAGGCACCAAGATATTACACAAAGTTCACAAAATGACATTATTAAGCCTTTTAATTCTATCATTCTCTGTATTCATTGTTAACTTTGTGGTTAATATTTAATTTTTAAAAATAAATAAAATTCATTTTTATAAAATTACCCTTTTTTAATCTTTACCCATATAAAACGTTATAGAACCGACTAGTATGAATAAAAGATTTTGGGTGATTTTATTTCCAAAATTTAGAAAGGAAATTTTGGAATTCGTATTCTAAATTAGGAGTAAAGAAATTTTTACCTAATTGTGATATAATTTCTCTTTTAGTCCACCATCTGAGTTCAGTAACTTCTTTACTAAGTCTTATTTGGTTTTGATCTAAAATAGAAGTAATAAAAATAAAAACTAATTCTCGTTCTATCTCAGACTCCCATATATAATGATACACAAGTTCAGGTTTGAATTTTTTCAAGCCGATTTCTTCTTTAGCCTCTCTAAATAATGCCTCTTCAGGTTTCTCATTATAAGAAATATGACCACCTACACTAGCATCCCATTTGCCCGGCTGAATTAGTTTATCACTGCTACGTTTTTGTAATAAAAGTTTACCTTCATTATTAAAAACATAAAGATGAACAACAGGATGTAAAATTTTAGAACCATTATGTACCTCATCCCTAGTGGTTACATTTATTATTTGGAGTTGATCGTTTAAAACTGGGACTAATTCTTTTTTTCTTTTAGTAGTATTCAATTTATTAATAGCTAATTGAACAATTAACCATACACCCATAATAATATATAAAAGAACGCCACTAATGAAAGCCCACCATTCATGAGATAAATGGTAAATAGAAAAAATTATCAAAACTATATGAAGAATAAATAAAATCAGGATATTCAATAAATTTTTACGAAAAGCATTTGTTTGTTCCTCATTCACTTGTGGTATATCCATATAATGTCCCATCCATTTAAAAAGTATATTAATATTAGTAAAATAGACTATGGCTAATAATATAACCATAAGAGCTTCTATGAGAGCTGGTTTCCATAAGAAAAAAATTTCATTATCAAAAATAATAGATATTACTCCGAGTAGAGCTAATAGAGCTGTATCTAAAATAATAAACTTATCCCATTGTTTTTTAATTATACCAATAATCAAAAATTGTAAAATACCAAAAGCTATTGCTACTGCAATAGCAGTTTTAGGTGGTAGAATACTATCAATTAAAATATAAACAATAAGGGGTAAAAGACCTGGAAGTAGTTTTAATAAAATCTTCATAATAACATAAAAGCGGTAAACGGGATTCGAACCCGCGACCCTCAGCTTGGGAAGCTGATGCTCTACCACCTGAGCTACTACCGCAATAATTAATTATGCAAAATTAATAATTTCTATCGATTTTTAATAATTTTGTAAAAAAATTAAATAATTAATTAAAAAAAATGAATTTCACTAATTCACCGGATTGGCAACAGAGTCATAATTTTAACATCGAAAAAAAATCTGCTGAACGTAAAACTCTAATAGTAGTAATAATAACGTTAATAACAATGCTAGCAGAAATAATAGCAGGATGGATATTTGGCTCTATGGCACTTTTTTCAGATGGAATACATATGGGTACTCATGCGTCAGCTCTCAGTATATCATTAATCTCTTATATATTAGCAAGAAAATTATCCAAAGATCCAAGATATACATTTGGCACTTGGAAAATTGAAATATTAGGAGCATATACAAGTGCATTAATATTAGGATTAATGGGATTATTTGTATTAATTATCTCAATTCAAAGATTTTTTAATCCAGTAAATATAAATTACAACTATGCCATATTAGTAGCAGCAATAGGATTAGTCGTAAATGTAATAAGTGCATTAATACTACAACATAATGGAAACGGAGAAAAAGATTTAAACCTAAAGTCTGCTTACATACATGTAATAGTAGATGCATTAACTTCAATATTTGCCATTATAGCATTATTAGGAGCGAAATATTTAAACTTACAATTTTTAGATCCTTTAATGGGTATAGTAAGTGCATTTTTAATATTCAGATGGACATACTCACTAATAAAAGACACAGCATCAATATTATTAGATAAACAAACAGATCTTACATTAGCAGAAAGTATAATTACAGCAATAGAATCAGACGGAGAGAGTAAAGTAATTGATTTACATTTATGGAAATTAGCATCAGAGAAATATGCTAGCATAATATGTGTAAAGACAAATGGGGAGTATAATTTAGAAGAATACAAAAGCAGGCTAAAAGATTTCAAAGAATTAACACATATAAATATTGAGATTCAAGCAGGAGAATAAATAAGAAATGAGTGGTGTGGCGTGAGGAAATTATATCATATGAACATTTTTAAAATGTTTCAAACAATATATGATATTTTACTAACTCTTAAATATTCATACCAGGCAAATCTATCCGATGATGCAAGGTTAAGCATTCTGCCAGTATTACTAATGACGTCTCCTGATAGATATTTACTTATCGCTACATACCACATAATGTAGTTTTGCAGGTATTTGGTTGCTACTCCTCTGAACTTTGAATATATCCATCTGGCAAATTCCTCTGACTTAGCCTTCACTATAGCTGTGCTATAGATACCTCGCTTTTTCTTTTTGGCTCCTACTATCTCTTTGTGTTTCACTTTGCTCTTTCTTATATGTCTAAATGCGTATTTGGTACCTGTACATAAAACTTCATCTTCTGTTATTCTGCCTTTTAGAAATTTCTCAATGTCTTCTCGCATAACTCTTTTGCTCTCAGTGTTCCTGAATAGGATATTTCCACATCTATCTGTAGCAACTATTACAGCAACCTTCTTTGGCTTTTTTCTAATTGATTGTTTCATCTCTTTTACACTTGAATATTTTCTACCCTTTTCAGAATAATCCATCAGCAATTCGTCTGTTTCTACTATGCCAAAGAAATTAACATTTTTATCA
>JAHDSP010000419.1 GCA_018432645.1 Bacteroidales bacterium
CACCCGTAATAAAAGGCAATGTATATTATCCTGAAGATACAATACTACTCACAGTTACTGTAAATTATCCTGTTAATAATTTGCCATTTTATTCAAAAAAAATTAGTATTATTCAATTTATAACATCTGATAATACTATTGAAAAAGAAATCTCAACATCTGCAATGGTTTATTTTACTCCATATAACACTATAGAGATATGGAATTTACAAGATTTTCAGAATTTACCGAGACGTTGGTTTACTCCTATTGAAAATCCTGATACAACACGTATCTATATAGACCCTAGTAATATTCCCGAATCAAATATTGATACAAGTGTTTATATTAATTGGGAAATAGGAGATTGGGAAGATGACTGGCAGGATGAATACAGAGAAGTAAAAATGCAAGGTTTATCTTATGCTGTCTTAATGAAACCCGTACCTCCAGATTCTGTTGATTATTATAAAAGCATAGGATATGGACCTGATTCAACAAATATATCGGGTGAAAAAAGTAAAAATTTCACAGGCGTTATTTATGGTCATTTATATACAAAAATTAATAATGATTTAGGTGATCCCGCTTTAGTGGCATTAACAGGAATAAAAGTAAAATTAATGGATCAGGATAAATTATGGGCAGAAACTATTGAAACAACATATACAGATAATCATGGGTATTTTGAAATACATTATTCTACAAATCAAAAATTTGAAGGAGAAAAGATGGAACTTTTTCTTCGTTTTAAATCAAGAACAAATAACGACTATCAAATACATTCAACTAATTTGATTGGAAGTAATTATAAAGTTAATTCAGAGCAAATATCGGTACCACAAAATGCAGGGTGGAATCAAATAGAAACAATATTAGCCTATGATGAAAGTAATTATTATGATGCTTTTCGAACAGTACATTGGGCTAATAATGGTTTTCGCTATTTTGAAGCAGAAAATAGACCGTTAGGAAAAAGATTAACAATTCATATTAATATTGATGTAGCACCTTCTATAACAGGAAGTTTTTACATGTTAGGGAATATTTTTTTAACAGATCTTGCTGGAGATAAAGAAAATACACCCTATCACGAATTTGGCCATTATACAATGTATAAATTACAAAGTAATAATTTTACATATCCTTATGGGGAAAATGGATGTGCTGATCATAGATGGTCTAAAGAAAACACGAGCAATCTTGCATGGGTTGAAGGTTGGGCTGATGCTATAGGAATGATTCTTGATGCTGCTTACTGGCAGGAAGATCGGGAATATGGTTTAAAAGGAGGTGATTTACCTTTGTTTGAAGTTAGAAAACATTATAATTCATGTAATATAAATAATGGTTTTCGTTCAGAATATTATATTGCTTGTGCAATTTATGATTTATGGGACGGACCAAACAGAAATTTACCTAATTTAATACCTGATAATCCAAATAATCCAAATTACACTTTTACTATTCATGGTTGGAATGACAGTGGTCAAGGAATATATGGATGGAAATCAGAAGATGATATTGAATTAAGTTTTTATAATATTTGCAAGCCATTAGTTGACCATCCAACAGGTATGCAAGGCTATATAGCAGGTGATAAATGTATGAACATACATGATTATTACAGGTACTTAGTAGATAATATAAGTGATTGTGATCTAAAAGCAGATATTAGCAGGGTATTCAGAGAAAATAGAATACAATGGAATATAGCAGAATATGAATGGACATGGAATGTAACAAATTTATCTTCCGATTTTATTAAACAAACTGAGATAAAAGATGAAAGTGGTTATATAATATTAGGTGGTTTCCTTAATAGCAGAAACTGGACAGATAATTATTTAGTAAATTTTTATAATAAAAATAGTTTCAATGAATTTCGTTATTCAGCATATGCTACACAAGATTTAATAATAAGTGATAATTTATGGTTAGGAATTTGGGATACTTATTCAAATGTTTATAAAAGATCAGATTTATATTTAAATGATGCTGTGAGATACGATTATTTGGGAAATCCTTCTGAAATACACGGAAATTATCAAACTTGCGGAGGTATTGAAATAGATTTGAAATATGGAAAACTTGAATTAGGCGGAGGTGGAAAAGTAAATACAACAGCAAATTTAATAATTAATGACAAATCATTATTACGTTTTAGAAATAATAGTAATTTGAATATCTTGACTGGATCTAGTATCATCATTAAAGAAGGAGGTACACTTTATATTGAAAACAATGCAGATATAGTACTACACGACAATGCAAAAATAATAGTAGAACCCGGCGGTTATATTTGTATAGAAGAAGGAGCTAATATTTCGGACCTTAGTAAAATTGAATTACAGCAAGGATATAATATAGGAATAAATCCTGTTTTGAATATATCACACGATAATTGTTATACTATTGAATGTGGTACACTCGTTTATTATACTCATCCTGATAAAACAATTGTAGATATAAATGATACCTGGAATAATGAAAATTTTAAATTCAGAAAAAATTTGGTTATTCAAAGTGGTACAGAATTAACTATAAATAATTCATATCTTGAATTTGAAGAAAAAGCAAAAATAATTGTTGAGCCAGGATCGAAATTAATTCTTAATAATACAAAAGTAACTAATCTAGAACAATGTGGTACTATGTGGCAGGGCATAGAAGTCTGGGGCAACAAAGACTTATCTCAATATCCGGAAAGCAATCAAGGCGTTGTGGAACTTAAAAATGGTGCAATAATTGAAAATGCTCTAAATGCTATAAGAACAATAAAGTCGCTTGGTGATATTGACGATGATGGAAATGAAGATTTTGACTGGGCTTACACAGGCGGTATTATACATGCAAAAGATGCTAATTTTATTAATAACCGAAAAGCAATAGAATTTCTTTCTTATCATAATATTTTACCTAATGGTAGTGAAATTGCTAATTCCAGCTATTTTTATAACTGCACTTTTGAAACAAATGCACAACTATCAGACCCAGGCACATTACCTGAAACATTTGTAAGTTTATATGATGTGAAAGGCGTCAAATTTTTTGGCTGCACTTTCCAAAATACAGCCCCGACAGGTGTTTATTCTACCACGAAAAGAGGCAATGGTATTACCAGTGTTGATGCAAGTTATGAGGTTAAACCATTATGTTTAAATCCTTATATATATCCTTGCACTGAATACCAGCCAAATACTTTTCAAAATCTGTATTATGGTATTGATGCCAGTAATACAAACCCTGCAATAACATTAACAATTAACGGGAATAATTTTGATAATAATCATAGAAGTATAATTTTAAAAGGTATAAATAATGCTACAATTACTAAAAATAATTTTGATATAGGAGCTTCTATTGGGAATGACATAAAAGAGCTACCTAATGAAGGTGAAGTATGTGAATTGTTAAAACCTTCTTATGGAATATACTTACATAAATGTTCAGGTTACAAAGTAGAAGAAAATAATTTTTCTACAACTCATAATGGACGTGCAGGAATTATTGTTGATAATTCGGGAATAAACGCTAATGAAATTTATAATAATACTTTTGATAACTTAGCTATAGGTACTCAGGCACAAGGCGTAAATGCTGCGGGGGTATGGATAGTATCAAAAAGTAGTAATCTTGAGGATATTGAAATTAATGTTGGGCAAGGTTTGCAATTTTTATGTAATCAGTATTTTAATGTATCTTCCTGAAAAATATTAAAAAAAATGTTAATGGGTATTTGGCTTTAATTTTAGGTAAGCAATAAATTCATATAATTAAAAAATTAGTTATTCGTTAGCATTACCATAGCACACGGTTTAAACCGTGTGCTATGGTAATGCAATAATATTTTGTCAATAATTTTAACCATTTTCAATTATTTTTATTTCTTCTTCGGTCAGGTCATAAAGTTTATAAATCCGATTGTCTATTTTTTTTAATGTATCTTCCTGAAAAATATTAAAAAAATGTTAATGGATATTTGGCTTTAATTTTAGGTAAGCAATAAATTCATACAATTAAAAAACTGGATTTTCTCAATAACTATCTGGCTATTAAGCTATTGAAAGTTTATTAATTCTAAGGAAGATCTGTTAAAAAAATGCCTTTACAATAATTAGCCAGCTTTCCCAAGGAGACTTTTCTTTTGTTACTTTTCTTTGTGTGGTTGACAAAGAAAAGTAAATTAAAAAGAAATTTATTCATACAAAATTATTGTTATCTTTTTAAAATAATTTTGTTGTTAATTAAACGCCTAATTCAATTAATTTAAATAATAGACAAATAAAAATTATATTAATTTTGTAAAAAATATTAATATGTTAGAGACAATATTAAGCTGGGACACTCAATTATTATTATTAATCAATCATGCGAGAACAGGTTTTTTAGACGTAATTTTATATCTCGTATCTCAGCAATATTTTTGGGTTCCTCTTTATGCAGCAGTATTAATTTTATTAATTATTCATTATAAAAAGAAATCATGGGCATACATTTTATTATTTTTGATTTTAGTATTATTCACTGATCAGTCATCTGTAATGATAAAAAAGAGTGTGAAAAGATTGCGGCCATGTCATGAACCAGAAATAGCCGCTAATGTAATATTGATTAAAAATAAATGTGGCGGTAAATATAGTTTCGTATCATCTCATGCTACTAATTGCACTGGTTTTGCAGTCTTAGCATGGTTATTACTAAAACCATTTGCCAATAAAAAATGGAAAAAATGGATAATGGGAATAATACTTTTCGGATTATATGCTTTTGCAGTAGGGTATAGTAGAGCATATTTAGGTGTACATTATCCTATTGATATTTTATGTGGAGCAATATTAGGTGCATTTTTAAGTTGGCTGGTGTATTGGAGTAGTCGTAAAATCTTCCCTAATTTATTTTCCCTCTCCCTTAAAGACAATAATAACGGTTAAAATCAGAATTTTTAAATCGCTAAAAAGAGAGATATTATCTAAATAAAGTAAATCGTAATATAATCTCTCTATCATTTGCTCGATATTTTCAGCGTAACCATATTTCACTTGTCCCCAAGATGTTATACCTGGTTTTAGTTTAAGCAATAATTTATAATAAGGTACTATTTTCACTATTTGATCAATATAGAATTGTCTCTCTGGTCTGGGTCCTACCAGGGACATATCACCTTTAATCACATTAAAAAATTGTGGTAACTCATCAAATCTATATTTTCGCATAACTCTTCCCCAAGGAGTAACTCTATTATCATCTTTACAACTTAATGCTGGTCCTTTATCTTCAGCATTTACATACATACTGCGAAATTTATAAATATTAAATGGTAGACCATATCTACCTATTCTCTCTTGCTTGTATATTATCGGGCCAGGGGAACTTTTTTTTACCTTGTATGCTATAAATATCAATAATGGTGAAAGCAATATCAATGCTATAACTGAAACAAAAATATCTATTGCTCTTTTCAAAAAACTCTGCCATGTAGATAACAAATATTTCGGCACATTTATATATGCTATATTAGAGAATGGATGTATTTTTACACTACTAGTAACTATGACATCTTTCACATCAGAAACTATATATAAATTTACATCGAAAATATTTCTATTAGATAAAACATTAGATATTTTGTCATAATCTTCTGGCTTCAAAACAATATATGCGTCCTCTACATAATATTCTGTTATGATCCTATCTATTTCATTTAATTCACATAAACACGGTAATTGATCTTTTAGAATATCTTCACCACCATTTATTTTAACATAACCAATGACTTTTTGTCCAGTATCATATCTATCTTTATTTATAGAATTATATACTCTTTCTGCCAATAAATTATTACCGATTATTAAAGTATTAAAAACAATTTTTCCTTTTTTAATTCTTTTTTTAGTCCAAGACATTAAAGATAATCGCAGAATATACGTTATAGAAAAGCTAATACCTAAATAAGAAAAATAAACATTATATAAATATTTATAATGGTAATATGGATAATCATCTAATACAACTATAAAAAAAACAATAGTAACAGCTAATAAACATTGTAAAAAAGTTGTGAAAAGCTCTTTTAATCTACTTTTGCGATATACTTCTCTATAGGAATCTGAAAAAGCAAAAATAAAAATAAAAATTAAAGGAATTATTATAGCACCTATATAAAAATTATTATCACTAAAAATCATCTCTGATAAAGAGCTAAAGTCATAACTGCCGTGGTATATTAAATTTTTTCTATAAAAAGATAAAAACAACCATCCGCCTAGTGTAGCGATAATATCTAATACCAAATAATAAATGGTATAGCGTACTTTGTGCAGTGGTGGCTCTATTCTTTCATTCATAAGCTATTGTGATGAAATTAGTTTAATATTATCTAATAAAATTTTTCCTTCTACATTATTGCTTGTTTTTTTAGAGCTAAAAAATATTATAAAACTGCTAGTAGCCCCATATCTAGTTGATAATGGTGTAAGGTTAATATAAAATTTTTTCCATTCACTAGTCGGTTTTAGCACAATATATGGATATGTGAGTGGGCCAGTATTAGTATACACATTTACTCCAATAGTTAGATGTTCAGTACTTTTATAATTTAATTCCAAAAAATGCATTAAACCAGGTTCTAAAGAATAACTATTGACAGTGTATATAAAAACAGAATCTTTAGTATCAGTCAGCGAAATAATACCAGAGAATATACCTTCGAAAACATCTTCATCATTATTTGTAGTTATGATTGTAGTATCACTAGCTGTTGAACTACTAAATATAGTACCAGCCGTTTCGAAATCTTCAATAAAATGAAAATTAATACCTTCCATATAATTAAAAACTGGTTTTATTTTTATGACACTATCAGGCACGAAAGTTACTTGAGTTACATAATTGTCATAAAAAGGATAAACAGCTCTGGTAGTATTGATACCGTTTAGTTTAATGCCTGGCATAATAATTAATTCATGTTTGCCTTCGTATAAAAGTGGTATTTTTGCTGGTAATTCATATACTCCGTTAGCAGTGCCATCTACATAAATCCATACAGTATTAATAGCATGAGATGCAGACCCTTCGCCTGGTCTTACATTCAAATCTACTTCATCAATTTGCAAATATGATGGTATTTGTTCAGCAGGATCTAACCATTCACACGATGTAATATTAAAAATGATAAAAATTAAAAATAAATATTCCCTCATATCTCTATGTTAAATATATTAACTATAAAAATTAATTTTTATTACAAAAATTAAATAATTTGTAACAAATTATTTTGAATTTTCATAATTATCTGATGAGCTACATCCAAGACTTTGTAACCATCCTCAATAGATACTTCTGGTTTAGTATTAGTGATGATACTTTCCAGGAATTTCTCTAATTCTGTTTTAATAGCATTCACTTCTGGTAAAATTATTTTTTTCACTACTGCATATTTCTTAATATTATCATTTACATTGATCGGGATTGATAAGATATTATCATCACTATTATTAATGACATTATCTTCAATTTGTATAACTTCAGATTGTTTATTTAAAAAATCCAAGCTTATGTAACTATCTTTCTGGAAAAGTCTCATTTTTCTCATTTTTTTCATTGATACTCTACTAGCAGTCAGATTAGCCACACTACCATTTACGAATTCTATTCTAGCATTAGCGATATCAATATTATTAGTAATTACAGGTACACCATTAGCATATATATTTTTAATTGGTGAATTTACAATAGTTAGTAATATATCTAGATCATGAATCATCAAATCTAAAACTACTGGCACATCTGTCCCTCGTGGATTATAAAATGATAATCTGTGAGCTTCTATAAATTTAGGATCATTAATATAAGGTCGTGCAGCTATAAATGCAGGATTAAACCTCTCTACATGTCCTATTTGTATCTGTACACTAGCATTTTTACTTATTTCCATTAAAGCTTTAGCCTCTTCTATGGTAGTAACAATAGGTTTTTCTATGAAAACATGTCTATGAGCTTCTAATGATTTTTTAGCATATTCGAAATGCGAAACTGTAGGAGTTACTATATCTATCACATCTACATCATTGAGTAAATCTTCGAAATTATTATAAGATTTTAGTTTGTAGCTTTGCTCTACCTCTTTTGCTACTTCGTAGTTTACATCATAGAACCCTACAAGATCAAAACCAGGTATTTCTTTAATGCAATTGAGATGTATTTTACCTAAATGGCCAATACCGACGACACCAATTCTAAGCATTTTTTTAGCAAAGATAAATATTAA
>JAHDSP010000091.1 GCA_018432645.1 Bacteroidales bacterium
AGTTGAGGGCAAAATAAGTGATTTTAAGACGTGGTTGAGTAGATTCCACGGAGTGGCTACGAAGTACTTGCAGAGCTACCTTATGTGGTTCGTAATAATGAATAAGTATTTAAAAGAGTTGATAGAACCTGACATTGGAAGACTGCTTAACTTGTCATCGCACGATAGATGGGCGTGGGACAAGTATAGAGAGATAGTTAGTCAAAGGTATGAATAACATATTGTAAAGTATAACAAAAATTTACTACCCACCTCCTCCTTTCTCCTCTTTAATTTCAAGTTTACCTCAATCCTTAATAATATCAATTTTTAAATAATTTTTTTGAAATATGCGTTTAGATAATAAAGTCTTTTTTAACATTTTGTATTAAAAGAATGCCTTTACAATAAATATTAAGCTCTAGCAAATCCGCATTGGGAAATGATTTGCAATAAAACAAGCAAGCCGCGTAGGGCAATAAGAAATCTTGTAGGGGTTTAAAATTTTAAACCCCTCAAATCATTTCCCCAGCGGAGACTTTTCTTTTGTTACTTTTCTTTGTGTAGTTGATAAAGAAAAGTAAATTAACTAGAAATTCATTTAAAATCAATTATATTTATTAGAAATCTAGTCATTACTGAGAATGAACCAGTAATAATTTAGTTATTAATTAAGCGATTAATTCAATGAAACAATTTATAATTCATTAAACAAAAGTTTTTGTTGAATTTTTTTGTCTAGTAAAGTGATATGACAATGTATAAAATAAAAACTATTGTGTTAGATGATGAAAAACATCTTCTACATTTAGTTTATCAATCTTTAATTCTAATATTTTTAATTTGTTTTTTATAGCTCTTTCAAAAATTTGTTCATTCACTTTAGCATCATTCTCTGCTAATATTTCATATGAATTGTTGGGCAAAGCCTGATAAGATATTACACCGATAAGTGAATTGAAAAAGTTGGTGTCTGCTCTCTTATCAAATCTAACTTCTATTTTTATTTGATTAGCTTGATAAATGCCTATATCTTTTGTAGGAGAATCTGCGACTATTTTGCCATTATTTAGGATTATCACTCTATCGCACATATATTCTACCTCTTGCATAATATGAGTCGAAAGCAACACAGTTTTTTTCTTCCCCAGAGTTTTTATCAAATCGCGTATTTCTATTATTTGATTAGGATCTAAGCCAGAAGTGGGTTCATCGAGAATAAGGATGGGTGGATCGTGCAGCATCACTTTAGCTAATCCTACGCGTTGTTTATAACCTTTTGATAATTGATTTATTTTTTTGTTAATTTCATTTTGCAAACCTACCATCTCTATGACCTCATCAATTCTTTGTTTTTTATTAGCAATTTTATATATATTTGCCACAAAATTTAAGAATTCTTTAATGTACATTGACAAGTATAGGGGATTATGTTCGGGTAGGTAGCCTATATTTTTCTGAATTTTTTTAATATCATTTCTAATATCTATGCCCATCAATTCTGCTCTACCTTCTGTAGGTGGCATATAACCTGTTAGAATTCTAAGAAGAGTGGTTTTGCCAGCTCCATTAGGTCCTAGAATACCAACTATGGTACGATCTTTAATCTCAAAAGATACTTTATCTAGTGCTTTTTGTTTACCATAAAGCTTTGTAATATCTTGTGTTATTATCATATTTTTATTACAATTATTTATAATTGCAAAATTAAGAATATTTCCATTAAGATTAAATTAATTCATTTAAAAAATAATTTTTATCTTTGCAAAAATAATTGGTCTCATGGCCGAGTGGCTAGGCAACGGTCTGCAAAACCGTGTACAGCGGTTCGAATCCGCTTGAGACCTCTTTTATTTCTTTGTTTTGTTATTATTTTATTCCTTTTAAAAACATTTAATTTTTTTTAACTTTGCATAAAAAATGCCTATTATAAAACCAACTATTCCTAGTGGGACAAGAGATTTTAGACCTGATCAGACTAAAAAACGTAATTTTATTTTTGATACACTAAAAAAAATCTTTGAATTACATAATTTTTTACCAATAGAAACACCAGCAATGGAAAACTTAACAACTTTGTTAGGGAAATATGGTGATGAAGGCGATAAACTTATTTATAGAATTATAAATTCTGGTGATTTTCTAAAAGATATACCTGATGTGCTATGGCACACCAAAGATACTAAAAAATGGATGGAGTATCTATGTGATAAAGGACTTAGGTATGATCTTACTGTTCCATTAGCTAGATATGTTGTAATGCATAGAAATGAAATTAATTTTCCTTTTAAAAGATACCAAATTCAACCAGTATGGCGAGCAGATAGACCTCAAAAAGGAAGATATCGTGAATTCTATCAATGTGATGTAGATATTATCGCAACTGACTCTCTACTTGCTGAAATAGAACTAATATCTCTTGTAGATGAGGCTTTCACAGAGCTGCAAGTAAAGACTATTACAAAAATAAATAATAGAAAAATATTGCAAGGTATAGCTAATTGGTTAAACCTAAATGATACTGAATTTATAAATTTTACTACTATTTTAGATAAATTAGATAAAATAGGATTAGATGGTGTTTTAGAATTATTTAAAAATAATGCTTGGGATGATGAAAAAATTTCAAAACTTAAAAATTTAATAAATTTTAGCTCAAGTAATAATGATTGGGTAGAAATAATTAATTATTTAGATTCAATATTTATAAATAATGATATAGGCAAGGCTGGGCTTAATGAATTAAAATTTATATTTGATAATTTAAGTTTTTTAGAACTTCAAAATAATCAAATTTTAGATATTACACTTGCTAGGGGATTAAATTATTATACAGGTACTATCTTTGAAGTTGTTTGTGATGAGGTATCACTCGGTAGTATATGTGGCGGTGGCAGATATGATAATCTGACAGCTCTTTTTGGTCTAGATAATGTATCAGGTGTTGGAATTTCTTTTGGTGCAGAACGCATTTATGATATTATGGAAAAATTAAATAAATTCCCCGAAAATATAATCAATGATAATAAAATATTGATAATAAATTTTGGTGAAAATTATCTCAGCTATTGTTTATCAATATTATCAAATTTAAGAAAAGCAAATTTGAAAGCAGATTTATATCCTGATGATGCAAAACTAAAGAAACAATTTAATTATGCTGATGCATTAAATTACAAATATGTGATTATCGTAGGTGAGGATGAGATAGCTAATGATGAGGTATCTATTAAAAATATGATTAGTGGAGAACAAGTTAAAATTTCGAAAAATAATATAATTTTGTATTTAAAAAATTAATATTTATGGAAAAAAGATTTTTAGAAGGTAAAACAGTAGGTATATTGACAGGTGGTGGTGATACGCCAGCTGTCAATTCGTCAATAGAGCAGATACGTAATCATGTATCTATACTTGGAGCCAAGGTATATGGCATTAGAAAAGGTTGGAAAGGATTATTAGGTGAAGGAGATATTGTAGATCTGACTAATCAGCCTTTTGATGGTAAATGTGGTGGCTCTGCATTGAAATCTAGTCGTACTAATCCTTTTCCTTCTAAAAAAAATCCAGAAAACCGCGTAGATCAAGTACTCACCAATTTAGATCGCTATGGTATAGACATTTTAGTAACTATTGGTGGTGATGATACTAATGGTGCAGCTAAAAAATTATGGGAGCAAGAGAGAATTCCTGTTATTGGTTTTCCTAAAACTATTGATAACGATTTACGCACCACAACTATTCATGGGTATAAAGGTAAAGACATAGAAGTGTGTCTCTGTCCGGGTTTCCCTTCTGCAGCTAATTCTGTCGTTGAGTTTACTCAAAAAATTCGTACTACTGCATCTTCTCATAACAGAATAATGGTACTAGAAGTTATGGGACGTCATGCTGGATGGCTTACGGGCACATCATCTTATGGTTTTGCAGATATGGCTTTGATTCCAGAATTTGAGATTACTAAAGAAAGAAAAGAAAGATTTTTTGAAAAAGTAAAAGAAAAATATCAAGAAAATAATTATTTGATTATAGCAGTATCAGAAGGTACTCGTTGGTATAATGATCAAACTGGCCAAGTCGAGGAAGTATATGCTAGCACTGAAACTGATGAATATGGTCATCCACGTTTAGGTGGCATTAGTGGCATCATTGCTAATGAGATCTCTCAAAAACTAAAAATTGATGCTAGAGCACAAATAATTGGTTATTACGCTCGTAGTGGTAAATGCTACGACTATGACAGAAAACTTACAGTAGCATTAGCAGACAAGGTTTTAGACCTTTTACTGAGAGAAGATTATGGCAAAATGCCTGTACTTAAAAGAATTGAAAGCTTCCCTTATATAGAAGAGTATAATACTACGGCTATTGATATGGGCAATATAGGTAATTTACCTCTACCTTTAGATTATTATAATCCAGATGAATTTGAAATTTCGGAACCTTACTATGACTTTCTATATCATATTCTAGGCCCTATTGAAAAATATGAATTCAAATACAAGTATCCTAAAGTTTACCCTATTAAATAAAATTTAGAATTTTTGTTTTAAATTTTACTAATTTCAAGTAATTAATGCAACTTTTATCTCAATCAAATAAAAATTATTGTTTTACAATGTTATATTTAATCGGTATTTAGGATTTTTAAAAGTTCGTCCATATTAGGAGTAAGGATAATCTCTGTACGTCTATTTTTTTGTCTAGCTTCAGCAGTTTTTGCAGGATCTACAGGTACAAATTCTCCTCTTCCAGCAGCAGTTATTCTAGCAGGATCTATTTTAGCTTTTTGTAATAATATTTTTACGACAGCTGTGGCTCTCATTACACTAAGGTCCCAATTATCTTTTATTTCTCCACGTCCTTTATATGGCACATCATCAGTGTGTCCTTCTACTAAAATACTAATATCTGGATTAGCTTCTAAAACTTTTGCTAATTGAGCGAGTGCTTCTTCGCCCCTTTTATCTACTGCCCAGCTACCTGATGGGAACATTAAGCTCTCTTCTAGAG
Source organism: Bacteroidales bacterium (assembly GCA_018432645.1). GTDB lineage: Bacteria > Bacteroidota > Bacteroidia > Bacteroidales > DTU049 > DTU049. Next base: position 4,993 of record JAHDSP010000091.1, read on the forward strand.
AAACATATATTCTATCATTTTTCATTACTACATTTAATCCTTTATTTTCGAAATTAAACAAGGCAGAAGATATTTTGTTTTTTAAATCTTTTAGTGTGCTATCTCTACGTGCTAACATATTTTCCAGTTCAATAATTCGCTTTTCTTTTTCTCCAAGTTCTTGTTCTAATTTATCCAAAGTTTGTTTTTTGCTATTTAACTCCTGTTCTAATTTTAACAATTGTGCTTCTTTAGCTTCTAATTGTTCTTTAGTCATTGATAGCTCACTGCTAATTTTTTGAGTTTCGTTCACATTTGTTTGCAATAATTCTTTATTTTTCTTATCTAATATTTCGTAAAGTTGCAAAAGTTTATCATATTCTGTAGTTAGTTTCCTATATGCTATTCCAGAGTTTAATGTATCACGTTTTAAATAATTAATTTCTTTTTCTAATTCAGCTATTTTTGCTTCGAGTTCTTTATTTTTATTTTCAATATTTGAATAATTTTGTTGAATTTGTTGTAAATCTGATTCTAAGATCTGTCGTTTAGCTTTTTCATCTTCATATTGTCTGGCTGGCACACAGCTAAAGACAATAATACTCAAAACTATTATAATTAAAATATTCCTTTTCATAATTAATTTTTTACAAAATTAAATGAAAAATATAAAATGTTTACGAATTATTTAAAAAATTAGTATACACAAAAATATCCTAATAAAATCATTTATTTATAGTTATAAATTCAAATATTGATACAAATAGTAAAACATGCATCTATATTAGAGCAAATATATTTAGCAAAATTTTTTTGAAATAGAGCCAATGTTTATCATATAAAAGATAAAATTATTTAAACTTTAAATTCTTGTTAATTAAACTATAAATTATAATTTTGCAAAATATTTAATTAAAATACTGATATGAAAAAAGCTATAACACCTAGAAATGAAGACTATTCTCAATGGTATTTAGATATTATAGAGCATGCAAATTTAGCAGAAAATTCAGTTGTGCGAGGTTGTATGGTGATAAAACCTTATGGATTTACTTTATGGGAAAACATACAATCTGCTCTAGACAAAATGTTTAAAGATACGGGACATACTAATGCATATTTCCCTATATTCATTCCTAAATCATTTTTTAGTCGAGAAGCAGAGCATGTAGAGGGCTTTGCTAGTGAATGTGCTATAGTAACTCATTACAGATTAAAGAAAGATCCTAATTCACGTGGACTGATAGTAGATGAAGCTGCTAAATTAGAAGAAGAGTTAGTGGTACGTCCTACCTCGGAGACAATAATTTGGAGTACATATAAAAATTGGATTCAGTCATATCGAGATTTACCATTACTAATCAATCAATGGGCAAATGTAGTAAGATGGGAGATGCGTACTAGATTATTCCTGCGAACAACTGAATTTCTATGGCAAGAAGGACATACCGCTCATGCTACTAAGCAAGAAGCTATAGAAGAAGCTGAACGTATGCTAAATATTTATGCAAAATTTGCTGAAGATTACATGGCTATACCAGTAATAAAAGGTGTTAAAACTGCTAATGAACGCTTTGCAGGTGCAGAAGAAACCTATTGTATAGAAGCTATGATGCAAGATGGTAAAGCTCTACAAGCTGGAACTAGTCATTTTTTAGGACAAAATTTTGCAAAAGCTTTTGATGTGAAATTCCTTAATCGTAATAATGAACTAGAATATGTGTGGGCTACAAGCTGGGGAGTCTCTACTAGATTAATAGGAGCTATTATAATGACTCATAGCGATGACAAAGGACTAGTATTGCCACCACGATTAGCTCCTACTCAAGTAATTTTAATTCCTATTTTTAAAACTGAGGAAGAAAAATCATTAGTCTTAGAAAAATTAAATAATATCAAAAACCAATTATTAAATAGTGGCATTAGAGTGAAACTGGATGATAGTGATTATAACTCGCCAGGGTGGAAATTTGCAGAATGGGAAATGCGCGGAGTACCTCTCAGACTAGCTCTAGGCCCTAAGGATTTAGCTAATAACACTATAGAATATGCTCGTCGTGATACTGGTGAAAAACAAAGCTTATCCCAGGAAAATATTGTTGAAAATGTTAAAAATTATCTTGAAAACATTCAACAAAATCTATATAATACAGCACTTGACTTTAGAGAATCTCACACTTTTTATGCTGACAATTGGGATGAATTTGTAGAAAAAATCGAAAATGGCAATTTCGTGTGGGCGCATTGGGATGGTACTACCGAAACAGAATTAAAAATCAAAGAACTTACTAAAGCTACTATCAGACTAATACCATTAGATATAAAATCTGAAAATGGAACTTGCATACTTACAGGTAATCCATCTAAACATAGAGTCCTTTTTGCCCGAGCTTATTAGATGGGTACAAAATTAGAGTGGGAAAGTTTAAATAAATATTAATTGTGTAATTATAAAAACTGGCAATAGCACTATTAATGAAAATTTAAACATGTAGCCAAAGAAGCTGGGTAATTTGATTTTGTTTTCTTCAGCAATAGATTTTACCATGAAATTAGGTCCATTGCCTATATAAGTTATAGAACCAAACATTACTGCACCAACAGATATAGCAGCTAATAGTTCTTCGGAAATGCCAGCAACCAAAGTCCCCTGATGAGCACTAGCAAGACCATATGCTAATTGATAAAATGAAATAGCAGTAGGTGCATTATCTAAAAATCCACTTAAAGCACCTGTAGCATAATAAAATTGCCATGGTTGAGTTAATCCAAATGATGCAGCATTAGATTCTAAATATAATAATGCTGGAGTCATAGTAGCAAATATTCCTAAAAACAAGAATGCTACTTCTATGATAGGGTGCCAAGTAAAGAAATTATCTTTTCTCACTTGTTTTGGAGTGAAATATAATGATAGTAAAGCACACAATATCATTGCACCTTCTCTGATGAAACTCAAATATTCATTTTCTTCCATTGCTGGAATATAATGTAGATTTAAAAAAGCTACTGATAAAACTACACCTATAAGAGCTAAGAAATTTAATTTGCCTTCTAACCTTAATGGCTCTTTATTTGTTTTATCAAATTTAATGTTTTCAGCAGATTCATTTTTGTAGTAGTAAGTATCTACTAGGAAATATATCAATAGTAACAACACATTTACAAAAGCCCACTCTTTAGCTAAACTAAAAAACCATGTGAAAGGCGCGCCACGTAAATAAAGTAAGAATAAAGGAGGATCACCTAATGGAGTGAGTAAGCCACCGCAGTTAGCTACTATAGCGATAAAAAACAATATTGTGTGTGTTTTATATTGTCTTTCTGAAATTGTTTTTATTAATGGCCTGATAAGCAACATTGCTGCACCAGTAGTTCCCATAAACGATGCTAGTACAGCTCCTAATGCTAAAAATATTAAATTATTAGTAGGCTTAGCTTCTATATCGCCCCTTAAATGTATCCCTCCAGTAATAGTAAATAAAGATCCTAAAAGTATGATAAATGGAATATAGTCAAAAATTAGAGAATCAGCTAAATTAGATGAAAATCCTTGTGCAATCATCCATATTGCAGTAGGTACACCTAAAAGAAGTGAAATCAGTAATTTATTTTTATTTTTTTCCCACCATGCTGGTAGGGCTAATGGACATATAGCAATAGCTAATAGCATTAGTACAAATGGGATAATTGCCCATAATGGAATGTCATAATGAATAATCTCGGCTTCCATATTTTTATTTTTTTGCTTGGCAAAATTATATAAAAAGTGGCATTGCTAAAAAAATTTTTTTAATTTTTTTTTAAAATGGATAACCTATGCCAAAATTAAAATTCATATTGTTCATAGATTCTTTAAATGAATACCATTTGTTATCTATAGGCATAGAAGGATTATATATAGGAAATCCAAAATCGAAACGAATAGCGATAATATTAAAATCTAATCTGAGTCCTACTCCAGTACCCACATATAATTGTTTATAAAATTTATTCCATTCAAATTTACCACCAGGATAAAGAGCATTATTCCTAACAGTCCATCCGTTACCTAAATCTACAAATAGAGCTAAATTAATAAAATTGTATACTTTGAATCGAGTTTCTAGATTTAGTATAGCAGCTATTTCAGAACCACGTTCTATCAAAGAATCTCTATTATTAGTAGAACTATATTCACCTGGACCTATAGACCTATAAGGCCAAGCACGTATTTCAGAGGGACCAGAGATAGAGTATGTCCTTTCAAAAGGCATATACGTACTATTTTTATATGGATAGCCCATACCTATAAATGCCCTAATGACAGATAAAACATATTTTTTACCAGGGAAATATATCCTAAAATCAGCATCAGTTCTTATAAATTGAGCATAAGGTATATTCCACACTTTTAATGCTCCTGTCTGCTCAGTATTTGGTGGAAATATTTGATAATATAGCCAGAAAATCTCTCCACTAGTTTCACCATTAAATCTAAAATATAAATATGGAGTTCTTTCATTATTTTTTTTCTTATTAGATAAAGTATAGCTGTATCTAGCACCAACAGATAGATAATCTTCGTAGCCATACCTCAATCTGCTAGGGAGTTGATTTATCACTTCGCTATAGGCACTATCTGGGTTTATTTTAATTAAATTAATGTATGGTACTTGAATTTGATGATATTTATACCTGGTCTCATTGAATTGCAAATTATAACTAGCTGCGATGAGAGAACGATCATATTGTATTCTTTTTTGGAATAAATAAGATAATTGTATTTGTGTACTAGGTTTAGTATTTACAGTTGTTTGAATATTTTTGATAAAAGGTATCATTAGCTTTGGGAAAGATAAAGATAAATCTGCTCCGAAATAATAAGCTCTGAAAAGATTATTACTGCTAAATAATTGCTCTACTTCTAAGCCACCTTTGGTTTGAAATAATAATACCTCTCCACCATTGAAGATAGATCTATTGAGATAAGAGATAGTAGCATTAACGCCATAAACACCACTAGATGTAGTTGTTTCAAAATCAATACCCCATCTTTGTAAATCATACCTATTAATATTTATATTTGTTATTAAAAAATTACCATGTTTAGATGAATCTGGCATATATTCTACCTGAGTATTACTAAAAATAGGTATATCCAGCAGCAGTGATTCAGTTCTATAACCTCTTTGTTCAGAATAATATTGATTGGGTCTAAGCGTTATCTTACTTTCTATTACTTTTGGTTTAAAATAAAAATTATATGGATAAACAAAATAAAATGTATCTTTTTTAAAATTAGAAACATATAATACAGTGTCTAATTTCAACTTTTCTTTACTCAATAAAGGATTATATCCCAAATTAATATATATTTTACTGATTTTATATTTTTGAAAAGGTAAATAAATAATGGTATCATTTAGTTTTTTTTGATATGGGAAAATCAAAGTATTAATATGCATTTTATAATTACCTAAGGTAGTATCAGCCTCATATTGGATAAATGTTTTAGAAAAATTATAATATCCTTTATTTCTCAAATGTGTAGCAAGCAAATTTCTATTTTCATCTAATAAATTTTCATCGTAAATAATACCAGGTTTTAATGGTAGTTCATCAGCATAATCTAAAACTGTTAATGCAAATGAATTATTCAAATATTGCCAATTAATATTATTAATTAAAAAAGCATTGTTATAATTTAAAGGTTTTACAAATAAATTTTTTAAAATATTTTGTTCAATGCTGGTATCGAGGAAGGTCCAATCTATAGATGATATCATATAAGGTCTACCTAGATCTATCTCATAGTATAAGGTATATTTATTTTTTCTAGACATTATTAAACTATCAGTAACTTTTGCATTAAAATATCCTTTTGTTTTAGCAAATAATTGCATCTGTTCAGTGGATATTTTTGAAATATGTGGATTATAAAATGTAGGAGGTTCACCCACTTGATTTAAAAGATAATTTCTAAAACCTTTATTTAATTTTTTTTGTTCTCTTTCATAATTTATTTTTTTACCTTTTTCTTTTTTCTTTGCTATTCGCTCATTATATTTTTGCTGTTTTATACTTGATCTATCCTCTAATTTCAGATCTGCAAAGGCATAAATAGAACTATAAAATCTAAAAACAAAAAGGAATTTTCTATTTAGTTTCAAACGAACAAATGAGTTAAAATCAGATTTATTAATGGTTTGAAATGTATCTAATGTATCATAATTAATTTTAATTTCATTTTTTATAATAAATTTTTTATCTGGATACATCTTTGGCACACTACAAGAAGTAGCTAAAAGCATTATTAATAAAATTAGAGGAATAAAATTTTTATTTTTTAATTTATTCATAACGAAGAGATTCTATAGGATTTAACTTAGCAGCTCTCGATGCGGGCAAAAGACCTGCTAAAACACTAACAATCAAACAAATGACCAACCCTAAAATCATCCATGCCCAAGGGAGTACTGTTCCTGTTTTTAATAGATACGCTACCAGGTTACCACTCAAGACCCCTAAAATTATTCCCAAGATGCCACCTAATTGTCCTAAGATGATACTCTCAATAAAAAATTGAGTTTTAATATCACCTTTTTTTGCTCCCAATGCTTTTCTAATGCCTATTTCTTGAGTTCTTTCAGTTACACTTACTAGTAAAACATTCATCAAGCCAATAGTAGAACCTAAAAGAGTTATTAATCCTAAAACTACAGCAGCACCACTTAGATATTTAATATTATCCATTAGTGTATTGACGATGAAATCACTTTTTCGTATTTGGAAATTATTTTTTTGCTTTACACTTAACTTTCTGATTTGCCTAAACTGACTTGTAGCAGCATCTATTGCTTCATCCAATTTAGAAGCACTAGGTACCATCACATTAATACGATGCCTGGTTTCAGTATTGATAAAATATTTTTTTGCAGTTGTGATAGGTATTATGCACATCCTATCAATATTACTACCTAATGATGAACCTTTTTTTTCTAAAACTCCTATGACAGTAAAACGAATTCCCTGAATATTAATTTCTTTTTGTATAGCATTAATTTCATAAGGGAATAAATTGTTAGCAAGTTCTTTACCTAATATTACATATTGTTTAGATGATTCAATATCTTGTTGCAAAAAATCTCTTCCATTTTCGAGAGTTAATCCAGAAGATTTTATATAATTTTCATCCACAGCAGTTAATTGAATATTAGGATTTGTCTCTGCATATTGAGATCTAAGAGTGAAAAGATCAGTTATAGTAGTATAAATAGAAACTATAGCTGGATAATCGAAATGATTTTTAAAATTTACAGCTTCCACATAGGAAATAGGAGTTCTTTCTATTCTATCATTTTTATTGTCGGAGTTGTTTTGGGGTAATTCTGTAATAGAAAAGCTTTGTCCACCTATGCGTGAAAAACTTTCTGAAAAAGACATTTTGATGGCATCTATTGATGATAATATGGCGACTAAAGCCATTATACCAAATGCAATGATTAAAATCGTAATAATAGCTCTTGTTCTATGAGTGAAAATAGCAGAAATAGCTATTTTAATATTTTCATATAATAAAGATAATTTTCTCATAAAATATTAAGCATTTCATTAAAATATAAAGCAAAAGTATAAATACTTGCCCATATGACGATAGAAAAAGAAACAAATAAATCTTTTCCACGTTTATGAGGGAAATAGCTTCTAAGCAAAAAAGCTCCTAATGGAATAGAAATAAAACAGGGAGTGAAAACTATCAATCCCCAATATCCATAATGTCTTACCCACTTGACATATTTTTTTCTTTTTTTATAAGGAACATTTTTTTGGGGTTTTGGGGGTTTATTAGGATTTTTGTAATGATTAGAAATAATGTTGTATAAATGAATAACGCTATCAAAAAGATAATAAAAGAAAAAATAACCCAATATACCACCAAGAGCAGTTACAGAAAAAGCTTCATAAAAATTTAACCCAGAAATTTTAGCTGTAGTAGTAGTAAACATAAATTTAGTAGCACCAATTACAAGTAAATAAAAGTTTTTAAATAAAAAACTTATAACAGTAACCATACAAGAATATTTCTACTAAATTAAAATAAAAAATAATTATTCTTTTTTACCAAAAGCTAGATCACCGGCATCTCCTAACCCAGGTACGATGTAATAATTTTCATCAAGTTGCTTATCAATAGCAGCAGACCAAATATAGAAATCAGGATGACCAATATTTCTAGTCACCTCATCTATGCCAGCTTGAGAAGCTATAATAGATGCGATATGTAATTGTTTAGGTACACCATGTGATAATAATTTTTTATAACTAAGAATAATGGAATTACCCGTAGCTAGCATAGGATCGCAAAGGATAAGTATTTTATTTTCAATAGAAGGGGTACTAACATACTCTACATTAATATTAAACTCACTTCCATTTAAATGATTTCTATAAGCTGTTACAAATGCACAAGAAGATTTATCAAAAAAATTTAAAAAACCTTGATGAAAAGGAATGCCAGCTCTCAAAATAGTAGCTAAAACTGGTTGCTCTGCCAAGATTTTTGATTCGGCAATACCTAATGGGGTTTCGACATTTATTGTTTTATAAGGGAGAAGTTTGCTAATTTCATAAGCCATAATTTCACCTACTCTGACCATATTAGTACGAAATCGCATTGGGTCATTTTGAATATTTTTATCTCTCATTTCAGCAACGAACTGATTTAAAATGGTATTGTAAATACCTAAATTGTATATCATAAAGAAATTTTAGACGAAATTACAAATTTGATAAGAAATGAGAATAAAAAATTAATTAATCTATAGGGGGGAAGGGGAAAATTAATTTTATGTTAGTTTTTCCCTATGCTTTAATCTCAATCTCATAAATACATACCACGCCTCCCAGTCTGACGCTGCTAAATTCAACATCCTACCTATGTCTTCTATCACTCTGTTCAATAAATATTTATGCTTCACTACATACCACATTATATAGCTCTGCAAATACTTTGTAGCTACTCCTCTAAAGGTATTATTTATCCACCAAGCAAAATCATTTTCCTTATC
>JAHDSP010000279.1 GCA_018432645.1 Bacteroidales bacterium
AGGAAAATATTCAATATCAGCTTGATATAACTTATTAATTACCTCTTTCACATTAGAAACTTGAATAACTACACCTGGATTTTCAGCAAATAATATTTGAATAATATCATCATAAGGGATAGATGAAAGATTAATATCTAACCCAATATCTGGATTAGGAAATGTCATTTCTAGTAGAGTAGTTATCAAGCCACCAGCACTAATATCATGCCCTGCTAAAATCAAATTTTGTCTAATTAGATCTTGCAAAACAGTAAATGTGCGTTTAAAATAATCTGCATCAGCAATATCTGGTGGATTATTGCCAATATTCTTCAGCTCTTGATAAAAAATACTACCTCCCAGAGCAGGAGCCATACCAGAAAAATTAATATAAATGAGACATGAATTTTTTACATTTTTTAAATCTGGTGTAACAGCTGTTGTGAAATCATCAGTAACACCGCTAGCAGTTACAATAACAGTACCTGGTCCTTTCACAACAGTGCCATCTGGATAATTTTGAGATAATGATAAAGAATCTTTGCCAGTAGGAACATTAATTTTTAACTGCAAACAAAAATCGCTAAGAGATTTAACAGCATCATACAAACGGGCATCCTCGCCAGGTAATCCTGAAGGCCACATCCAATTAGCACTTAGAGAAATACCTTCCAATCCATTTCTAAGAGGAGCCCACACAATATTAGTTAAAGCTTCTGCTACAGCTAATCTACTAGCCTTAGCAGGATCGATGATAGCCACATTAGGAGCATGTCCTATGCTACAAGCTATCCCAGTTTTACTCGAATAATCTAAGGCAGTGATTCCTAAATTATTTAGTGGTAATTGTATTTTACCACAAGTTTGTTGCAGAGCCACCCTACCAGTAACGCTTCTATCTACTTTATTTGTTAACCAATCTTTACAAGCTACAGCTTCATTAGATAGCACTTTTTCTAAATAGATTTCAAAATTTTTAAGATCATATTTAGGATTAATAAATTCATATTTGATAGAATTGTCCCTAATAATAGTTTTAGGAGTTTTGCCAAAGAGAAAATCAAATTTCAAATCAAAAGGTTTTCTATTATCTTTTGCTATGAAACATATAGATTGAGTGGGATATATTTTTCCTACTTTATAAATAGGAGCACGCTCGCGAAGAGCTACTTTTTCAATTTTTTCATAATTACCATTATCAACGACTAAGCCCATTCTTTCTTGAGATTCATTACAGATAATTTCCTTATCAGAGAGAGATGGATCACCCAGTGGTAATGCATCAATATTTATTTCGCCACCAATAGGATTCAATAATTCTGCGAAGCAATTTAGATGACCACCAGCACCATGATCATGAATAGAAATGATAGGATTAGCATTATTCTCTGATAGAGCTCTAATAACATTAAAAACACGTTTTTGCATTTCAGGATTAGCACGTTGCACAGCATTTCTCTCAATATTATTTTCATATTTCCCCGTAGCTACCGAAGATACAGCACCACCGCCCATACCTATTCTGTAATTATCTCCACCCATCATTATTACAGATTGTCCTGGACGAACTGTCTTTTTGTGAGCATATTTTTTGAGAGCATAACCTATGCCACCAGCCAGCATTATTATTTTATCATAAGCAATTAATTTGTTATTAATTTTTTGTTCAAAAGTATATAAGCTGCCACAAATAAGAGGTTGACCAAATTTATTACCAAAGTCTGAAGCTCCATTAGAAGCCTTTATCAGTATATCGACAGGATTATGATAGAGGAAACGACCTTTGTCATGTTGATTAACTTTTTTTTCATCAATAAAATCTTTAGTATCAGCAACCATATAAACAGCAGTACCTACTAAAGGAATACTACCAATACCTCCGGCCATTCTATCCCTTATTTCACCACCACTACCTGTAGCTGCACCATAGAAAGGTTCTACTGTGGTAGGGAAATTATGTGTTTCTGCTTTTAGCGAATAAACAATATCCTCACCATATTCAATAAATGAGGACGGTACATCACCACGTAAAGGAGTAAAAATTTTAGCTTTTCCAACTTCTATAAATGCTACATTATCACTATATGCAGAAATCACTCTGCCAGGATTAGCTTTAGTAGTAGATTTGATTAAATCAAAAAGAGATTGTTTTTTTTCTATGCCATCAATTATAAATATACCATTAAAAATTTTGTGTCTGCAATGTTCTGAATTTACTTGTGCAAAGCCATACACTTCGCTATCTGTTAGTTGTCTACCTAATGATTTACTAATATCTTTTAAATAATTTATTTCATATTTAGACAATGCTAAACCAGCCTCTATATTATATTTTTCAATATCATCAATTAATTTTATCGTTTCTTTTTGCCTTTTATTTTTAAAGATATTTTGATCAGGATTAGATATGATAGTTTGTATCATAGTATCATAATAGATATGTTTAGACTTATTATAGGGTATTAATAATTCCATCCTAGTAATAGAATTTATTCCAATATTTTTAGCTATCTCTACAGCATTAGTACACCATGGTGTAATCAATTCTGGATAAGTACAGATAAAATCACCTTTTAAAAAAT
>JAHDSP010000379.1 GCA_018432645.1 Bacteroidales bacterium
CAAGCCTGCTCCTTCTATAGAAAAAATTGAAATAGTAAATATTCTAAAATCAATAGATCCTATTAATGCTAGTAAATATAATGAAATGTTGGTTTCTCAATGATTTAATGTAACCTTATGAATATTATTTATGTATAATGAGGAAAATTATAAAATTTTACATAAAAAAGTATTAAAAATTTTTGCTTATTAAAAAAATGTATTATTTTTGTAACAAATTAAATTGATAATGAAACACAAGTATTTTTTGATTTTAATAATAATCTTTAGTATTGGAGGTTTAAAAGGTCAAGATCCTCATTTTTCGCAATATTATGCAAATCCATTATATTTGAACCCTGCCTTAGCAGGTTCTCAGATATGTCCAAGATTGGCATTTAATTTTAGAAGTCAATGGCCTAGTATAACGGGTACATATGTTACTTATAATGCTTCATATGATATGTATGTGCCAGCATTATCGGGTGGTATAGGTGTTTTAGTAGATGTAGATAGAGCGGGCGAAGGAGTTTTAAACACTACCTTAGCTGGTTTAATGTATGCTTTTAGATTAAAAGTATCAGATAAGTTTTATATTAATACTGCTCTACAAGCTACTTTTGTACAAAAAACTCTTGATTGGGAAAAATTAATTTTCCCAGATCAGATAGATCCTAGATGGGGCATTATTCGTAATACTAATGAGATTCCACCTGAAAATTTAACAAAGAATTTTGCTGATTTCTCTGCTGGTATCGCTGGCTATGGAGAAAGATTTTTTGTTGGTTTTTCTGCTAGTCATATTACTAGACCTAATGAAGGGTTTATTAGTACTTCTAAACTCCCTGTTAAATATACAGTGCATGCTGGTGGTATAATAAGTATTGAATCTAAACCATATAAAAAATATACTGTTGAAGAAACTACTTTATCCCCCAATATATTATTTGCTAAACAACAAGATTTTGAAGAATTTAACTATGGATTATATTTAAATAAATATCCTTTTGTAGTAGGTACCTGGTTTAGACATAGTACAAAAAATCCAGATGCATTTATTGTATTATTAGGTTTTGTACAAGAAACTTTTCAAGTGGGCTATAGCTATGATATTACAGTTTCTAGACTTACTAATCAATCTGGTGGTGCACATGAATTTTCACTGACTTTTAGATTACCTTGTCCAGTGAAAGCTAAAAGAATAGCTCCTATAAATTGTCCTAAATTTTAATTATTAATATTAAAAATTATAAAAATTATGAATATAAAAAAGTTTTCAAAGATTTTTAGTCTGAGTATAATTTTTGTGATTATTTTGAGTTCTTGTGCTCAAGAGAGATCACGCACCACAGGATGGGTATACAATGACCCTAATTGGGGTGGTTTTGAGGTTGTTCCTTATGAAGAACAAGAAACAGGCCCAGGATTAGTTTTAGTAACAGGTGGTACCTTTGTAATGGGGCGTACTGAACAAGATGTTACCTATGATTGGGATAATATTCCTCGAAGGGTTTCTGTATCTTCATTTTATATGGATATGGCTGAAGTAGCTAATGTCGATTATCGTGAATATACTTATTGGCTTTCTAGAGTTTATGGCGTAGATTATCCAGAGGTTGTATATAAGGCATTACCTGATACTTTAGTTTGGCTATCTCGTATAGGTTACAATGATCCTTTTGTAGATTATTATTTTAGACATCCTGCTTATAATTATTACCCCGTAGTAGGTGTCAGCTGGAGACAAGCTAACGATTACGCTTCTTGGCGTACTGATAGAGTTAATGAGTATATATTAATTCGTGAAGGTATTTTGAAATTAGATAACATGCAAATGAATGAAAATAATTTCAATACAGATGCTTATCTAGCAGGTCAGTATGAAGGCATAGTAAAAAATGATTTGTATGATCTGAATCCAACAGGTATGGGAACAAGAAAAGTACGCATAGAGGATGGAATTTTACTACCTAAATATAGACTACCGACCGAAGCAGAATGGGAATACGCTGCTTTAGGATTAATAGGAAATACTGTTTTTGAACGTGTCTTAGAGAGAAGAGTATATCCATGGAATGGGCATGTTCTACGTACAGATTATTATAAAAATATGGGAGATTTCGTAGCTAACTTTGTCCGTGGTAGAGGAGATTATATGGGTGTAGCTGGTTATCTCAATGATGGTTATGATGCTACAGCACCTGTTTTTAGCTTTTGGCCAAATGATTTTGGTCTGTATAACATGGCTGGTAATGTAGCTGAATGGGTATTAGATGTGTATAGACCTCTATCTTATGAAGATATGGATGACTGGAGACCATATAGAGGTAATGTTTTTATGACTAAAGTTAGAGATGAAGAAGGTCTAATAGCTGAAAAAGATTCTCTTGGTAGAATCCAGTGGAGACCACTTACAGAAGAAGAAGCTAAAAATAGACGTAATTTTAGATATGCTGATAATAAAGATTATCTAGATGGCGATTTTACTAGCTCTATATATTATTCTCAAGCTGAATATCTAGAAGGTGACCTACAAAACAAAGTAATGTACGAATATGGGAGAACATCTTTGATTAATAATCAAGCTAGAGTTTATAAAGGTGGCTCATGGAAAGATCGTGCTTATTTCTTAAGTCCAGGTACTCGTAGATTCCTAGACGAAGAACTATCTACTGATTATATAGGATTCAGATGTGCTATGACTAGAGTCGGTGCTCCAGTTAATTATGGTACAAAAACTAAATAATTTTATTGTTTATACAATTTTTTGATATAAAAAAAGGAGTAATAAAATTATTACTCCTTTTTTTATAATTTTTTTTCAAATTATAATTTATAAAATGAATATATTAATTTCGCATAATAATTAAATATATTTATTATGAATAATTTGAAAAAAATAACTTTTTTTAATAAAATATCAAATTTTTCTAATAAAAAACTATGTTTATTCCTTTTTCTGGCTGCTACTATTTTATATTTACCAACCATTACTTTTGATTATGTATTAGATGATGGATTGGTGATTCAAGAGAATAAATTTACTCAGCAAGGTCTCAAAGGTGTGAAAGATATTTTCACTCATGATTCATTTGTAGGGTATTTTGGTGAAGATGTGAAATATGTAGCTGGTGGTCGCTATCGTCCATTTACTCAATTTATTTTTGCTATTCAAAAAGAATTATTTGGTTTCCATCCATGGATAGGTCATCTCACAAATATTCTCTCATATGCTCTGCTCATGGTCATTCTTTTTCTCACTATAAAAGCTTTGCTATCTTTCCCTCCATTTAGCAAAGAAAATGCTAAATTAATTGCTTTTTTAGCAACAGTGCTATATCTTTTTCATCCGATTCATACTGAGGTAGTGTGTAATATCAAAAGTTTAGATGAGATATTTTCTATGCTCGGCTCATTAGGTGCCATATTACTTTTGCTATCTTATCATAACAAACCTAAAATTTACAAATTGTTTTTATCTGGATTTATCTTTTTCATAGCTTTATTGTCTAAAGAGAATGCTCTCACTTGGATTGGTGTATGGTTGTTTTGGCTAATATTTACTCATAAATCATTTTCTAAAAAATACATTATTAACTCTTTTATAGTGCTTTTGATACCTGCAGCTTTATTTATATTTATTCGTTCTCAAGTGCTGGGAGCTTTTCTCAATACTGAAATACCCAAAGAACTGTTAAATAATCCTTTTATCAATTCTACTAAAACAGAAGAGATAGCTACAGTGCTTTTCACTTGGTTGATATATTTCAAATTATTAATTTTCTCACATCCACTCACACATGACTATTACCCTAAGCAAATACCAATATTAAATTTTGGTGATTTTAGAGTGTGGCTGGCAATAATAATGGTACTAGCAATTATTTATATTTTAATTAAGTCGTGGAAGAAAAGACCAATAATAGCCTTTGCTATATTGATGTTTATAGCTAATTTTTCTATGGTTTCTAATCTACTTTTTAATGTTGGCACATTTATGAATGAGAGATTTGTCTTTTCTGCATCAGCAGGATTCACATTAGCAGTGGGTTGGCTATTTACAAAATGGGGAGAGCGAAGCCCAAAGTGGGCAATGTATGTTTTAATAACAATTTTAGCTTTGTACGGAGTCAAAACAGTAAGTAGAAGTTTTGCATGGAAAGACAATCTGACATTATTCACTACAGATGCTAAAATATCTAGAAATAGTTCAAAAGTAAATGCAGCTGCTGGAGAGTCCTTAATTGAAGTTGCAAAAAAAACAAATAATTCTCTGGAACAAGAAAAATTACTAAATGATGCTATTCAATATTTGAATAAAGCTGCTATGATATATCCAGAGAATTATTCAGCTTATCATTTCCTCGGAGAAGCTTATTTCCTTAAGAACGATTTCAAAAAAGCATTAGAAAATGCTTTAATCTGTGCTAATCTTAGGCCAATAGAGTTAGAACCATATAAAAATGTATTTGCCGCTGGCATAAATGCTTATTTAGATTCTTCTTATGATATTGCTAACACGGCTTTTTCATTTTTAACTAATAAAACAGATTTTTTGATAAATCAATTTGCCGATTCTACCTATTTTACTATTCAATTAGCATTAGCTTATAAATACTTGAATAAGGTCGATTCAGCTATTATAATACTCAATAATGTATTACAAAAAGATACTTGTAATGTAGAAGCTCTAAATCATTTGGCAGAATTACATAGCACTAAACCTGGAGGCTTAGGTAATTCAGAGTATTATTTATTACGTGGCTATAGATGTAATCCTAATTATGCACCAATATTAGAAAATTTAGGTACTCTAAACATTATTAAGCATAATTATTCTCAAGCTATAATTTATCTAAAAAAAGTTTATACTATTAATCCGAATAATAAAAATGTGATTAATAATTTAGCAATAGCATATCAAAATGTTGGTAAGCTAGATAGTGCACAATATTATATTAATTTATTAAAATAATAAAATATTAACTGATTATGATTAAATTATGAATAAAGAATTAAATATTATAACTCTTGACATTCCTTTTCCGCCAAACTATGGTGGAGCTATAGATGAATTTTATAAGATAAAAAATTTACATGATTTAGGCATAAACATTTACCTGCATGCTTTTAAATATGGTGAACGTAAGCTAAGTAAAGAGCTCGAACAATATTGCAAAGAGGTTCATTATTACAAACGCGAACGCCATTTGCATAATTTTTTTAATAAAATACCTTTTATAGTAAAAACCAGAGATCATGATTTATTATTGAATAATTTACTAAAAAATAATGCTCCTATATTATTTGAAGGCATACATACGACGTATTTTTTATCAGATCCCGCTCTTAGAGGAAGATTGAAAATCATTAGAGCACATAATATCGAGCAAGATTATTATAAATTTTTAGCCAAATTTGAAAAAAAATTATTAAAAAAAATATATTTCTTTATAGAATCTATAAAATTAAAAAGTTACGAAAGTAATGCTATAAAACATGCGGATGCAATAGCTGCGATAAGTATTGGTGATATGAAAAGGATAAAAATATGGAATGAAAATGTGGAGGTAATAAGTTCATTTCATCCTTTCGATAATGTGGAGTCTATGATAGGAAAAGGTAAATATGCTTTGTTTCATGGCAATTTAGACATTACAGAAAATAAAATTGCTGCTATATTTTTAGCAAATAAAATTTTTAATGATATAAATATTCCTTTAATTATTGCTGGTAAATGTAAGAATGAGAAGAATATAAAAAAACATTTAGTCCAAAATTCAAATATTCAACTGATAATAAATATTAGTGATGAAAAAATGAATAATCTTATTAGAAATGCACAATTGAATGTATTATATACTACACAATCTACTGGATTAAAACTAAAATTAATCTACTCTATCTTTCAAGGCAGATTCATATTAGTTAATAATTTAATGGTAGAGAATACTGATCTGGCACCACTCTGTGAAATAGCAAATGATGAAAAAGATATGAAAAAAAAGGTAGTAAGCCTCTTTGACAATAATTTCACTGATGAAATGATAGAACAGAGAAAAAAAATATTAAATGATTTAGGGTACATGAATGAACAAAATGTAAAAAAATTATTGAAAATTATGCAAATAAATGAATAAAAGGGGATACAAATTAAAATTTAATAACTTTTGTAAATATATTAGATGTAATTTTATTATATTAAATATGCTTATAATATAATAGTGGAGAGTATATTAATATTTTTTAAAAATTATTAATACTAAAAAAATATTTATTTATTTGGTTATTTAAACAAAAATAATAGACTTTTTATAAAAAATCTAACAAATAAAGATACTTCAGTTGAAATTACATCTAAAATAATAGTTTTAATAGAAATGAATTATCTTATCTAATAATTCTATTTAAAAGACATCAGATACAATTCATTATACAAGCTATCTAAGACATCTTTATCATTATTAAAAGAAACGTTTTTTAATATTTCTAGTAATTGGTTATCAGTAATATTGTGTTTTTTCATTACTGCACTATAAATATAACGAGATAAATCTTTATCTGACATGTTATTATATGGTGGGATATATCTAATTTGAGAAATCAAATATTCTGCAGAATACATATCTTTCAAAATTGCATAAATTGAATCTTGATTACTTGTAATATTTTCATTATTTTGCTTAATATTTTTATTATTACAGTTACTCATAATAAAAATAAAAGGTAAAATAAAATAAAATAATTTTTTATACATAAGTAAAAAAATTAAAAAAAGTCCGCTTTTTAGCGGACTTAAATAAAGATTAATTGGTGGCGACCTACTCTCCCGCCTTAGCAGTACCATCGGCGCTAGTGGGCTTAACGACTCTGTTCGGTATGGTAAGAGGTGATCACCACTGCTATAGCCACCATAAATATCTTTAACATACTTAATAGGGGTTGGAGAAACCTTGTAAGTTTCAAAAGGGATTAATGTCTTTTTTTTAAAAGAGGAAGCTTTGGGTAATTAGTACTGCTCGGCTAAACGCATTACTGCGATTACACCTGCAGCCTATCAACGTCATCGTCTCTAACGTCCCTCTAAGGAATCCTAATCTTGAAGTTGGCTTCGCACTTATATGCTTTC
>JAHDSP010000254.1 GCA_018432645.1 Bacteroidales bacterium
AGGGTCATTCATAAGCATGACAAAATCATCGAAATTTATTTCTATAATTTCTTTATAAAAGCTCATAGGAGTATATGTTTTCATATCAGTAGGGTTATTACTTTTATCAACAAATCTATAAGAAAATGTCGTAGGAGGCTCACCAAAAGCATAGACTAAGATGCGATAGATTTCACTTAAAGCATCTAATTTCATTTTTTGTAGATCCACTTTTTTATTATTATTGTATGCTTCTCTCATCACAATGCCATGTTCTCGTAGTTTAGTAGCTATAATTGATGAAATTTCTCTAGTATTATTACTATGATATGTTTCTGGCATTACCTCTGCTGGTACCAGTCCATATTTATTTACTAAATTTACAAAACTAGACCATACACCACCATCACCGATAGGATTTTTGAACCACCATTCTACTTGTCTATCGTCCATAGGCTTATCTATTGTAGAGATTATTCCTTGTAAAAATAAATTAGCTTTTTCTAATTGATCATAAAAAAACAAATAAGCATAAGAAAATTCGAAATTCGATAAATTATATTTTTGAATGATAAAAGGTCGAATAGTATTCATACTTGCAAACATCCAGCATCTACCAGAGCGTTTTTGATCTGTCGGCTTTCCTGTTTGTATTTGATACTTGAAATATGGGTCTGGCTGACTACGTAATTGTGGATTTAAGGACAATTTTTTAATAGAATTTTCTACTATAGCTGATTGAATGCCAGGATGAAATTCTTTATAAGCATTTTCTTTGATTTTGGCTAATTCTACATCTGTTATAGTATTTTGTGCCCATAAATTTATTAATGAGATTAGAAAAAATAAACAAAAAATTGTTGATTTGGATTTCATAATTTATTTTTTAGCAAAGATAAAAGGTTTTTTTGATTTCAGAAAATGAAAAGACTTGATTTCATAAATTTTTTAAATATGTAAATTATTCAAAAATATTCATTAATTTTACCTAACAAAAATATTTTTATGCATACCACCAATTATAAAAATTTTGAATATACTACAAATACTGAAACAGGTTTAGTTTATGGTACCATCATGCTAACATTAATGAATGATAAAGGTGATATTAAGCTTGGTGGAACAAGAGGATTTATAGATAGATATGACTTTGACAATAAAAAAGGTGTGAAAAACATACCAAGAAATATTGCTACTTGGATTGGTAAACAAATAGCAGGTAAAGGAACTAGCTATAATATTTATAATTATGGAGTGGGAAAAGTTAAATAATAAATTATGAATTATAGAATAATATTTAGTGTTTTTCTTTTTCTCTTTTTGAGCAGTTGCAATCTTTCATATTTTAAAAAGGATTTATCCCAAATACTTGGTGTAGAGAAAAAAGAAATAAAAAATATCCAAAATTTTAATGAGATTTCAGGAATACAAGGAGAAGGTTATATATTAGAAATTTATACCCTGTCAGAAAAAGCCATTCAGGCTTTTAAAAACAACCCACTAAAAAATCTTCCTGATAAAAAAGAGGAAGGTAAAGAATGGCAAAAATATAATTGGAGTACCTTTCCTATTGACAGTTCATATAATGAGGTTTTTATTATGTGTTTAAATTATTCTGGTTATGGCAAAAAGCTAAAAGTTAAACTTGATGAAATCAAGAGATTGATAGAAAAAGAAGGTGTGTATTATTCATTTTATTATAGGCCAGATAAAGAACATCCACAGAATGTAGAGCTTTTTATTTTAGATGTTCAGAATAGAAAACTTTATGCAATTGAACAGCAGATTTAAAGAGTTATAATGTACTGGATTCAATAGTAAAACAATAAATCAATTAATCCAAAAAAATAAAACGGAAGCAATCAAAACTCTCGTTTTTTTGTTACTTTTCTTTGTGTAGTTGACAAAGAAAAGTAAAATATATAAAAATTTATTCAAAAAGATTCATTAATTTTACTTTATGAAATCAACTATCTAATCACTTCTTTTCATCTTGCTATTCATCTCCCACCTAAACTCTGTCTGCTTAAAAAATAAATATTGAAACGATACTAGATATCATCAGCATTTTTCACTATTTGCAGCGATATTTCTTTCCCATTTTCTATAGCTAATCTTGCCTTTTTAGAATATTTAACTAATAACTCAAACAATTTATCAATGTTATTATCTCCTGCTAAAACTATTCCTAGTGGTGATGGTTCACTTAAACAATAAATCTTATATTGTGAAGAAGCTATTTCAAATAATTTTTTGTTTTCTTCATAATTTCTACCTAGCATTATCCACGTGCCATCAGCAATGTAATGTCTACCTATGGTTAGCAGTTCAGCAGTTATAGTATTGAGAGGTAAATTATTCTTTAATATTGCTAAAACTCTATCTCCTATCACTGGATCTGTTAAAAGGCAACCACTTGCTGGGCTTGGGATATCTTTTATCCCAAATCTCTCAGCTAAGCTTAATTGTTCATGTCTAGATCTACCACTAATGCTTAATAATTTTTCTCTATTTACTAAACCTTCTCTCTCTGGTTTAGTAGGAAATAATAATTTTGCAGATAATGGACGTAATAATAAATCTTCGAATTCAGCATTTTTTTTGATCAATACTAAAGCATTCCTATTTTGACTCATTGGTCTCTGTCCCAGAACTTCACCTGTCGCAATAAAATCTGCTCTTCCCTCTTTTAGTAATTGAAAAGTCTTATTAATCATTAGTATTTTACAGTCAATGCACGGATTAGCATGCGATCCATAACCGTATCTTGGTTTTTTTAATAATTCTAAATATTCCGTGCTTATATCTATGATTTCTCCTTCGTCAAAGCCAAGTTGTTCTATATTTTTATAATATTTTTCTGGATTTTTTTTTAGCTCCCAGCCAAAAAAAGGAGTTATATATTTCACAGCAGTTACATGTATCCCTTGTTCTTTTAATATTTTACCTGCTAATATACTATCTAATCCTTCAGAAAATAGTAATAATGCTTTTGTCATTTTTTTTATTTTAAAGATTTCAAAATTAGTAAGAAATTTAAAAATAGGGTTCTATAACGTTTATTATGAGTAAATTATTTTACCACAAAGGACACAAAGATATTACACAAAGTTCACAAAGTACCATTTATATGGCTTTTAATTCTATCATTCTCAGTGTTCTTTGTGCCTTCTTTGTGAACTCTGTGGTTAATATTTAACTGTCTAATAATAAATAAAATTCTTTTTTATTATTTATCTATATAAAACGTTATAGAACCAAAAATAGTATTTTTGTAAAAATTATTAATTACAAATAGCAATGTTATTGATTTTAAATTAATTATATAAAGATGCATATTACTATATTTTATAAAGGGAAAATACCTACAAAATATTATGGAGGCACATCTAGAGATATTTGGTATTTAGGTAAAGAATTAAAAAAATTAGGTAATAAAATTACATATTTAGTAGCTAAAGAATCTTTTTGCCCTTTTGCTGATGTTATTTATATAGATGAAAACAAAAATATTAATGAGCAAATTCCCATAGATACAGATATTGTCAATTTACATTCTGAAATAGATGAAGAATTAAATAAACCTTTTTTGCTCACTATACATGGCAACACATATAATCCTAATAAAATTTTCCCAATAAATACAAATTTTGTTTCTCAATCACACGCTAAAAGATATGGTGCAGAAGCATATGTTTATAACGGAATGGATTGGTCAGATTATCCCTCAGTAGATTTTTTGCAAAATAGATATGGATATCATTTCCTTGGCAAAGCTGCTTGGCGTGTAAAAAATTTAAAAGCTGCTATTAAAATTGCTCAGAAGAATAAAAAAACTTTAGAAGTTATGGGAGGCCATCGTATCAATTTATCTATGGGCTTTCGTATCACATTAAACCCTCATATTCATTTTCATGGGATGGTGGATGATAGCTACAAAGCAAACATTATGAATAAATCTGAAGCTTTACTTTTCCCAGTTTTATGGCACGAACCAATGGGGTTGGCTATTATTGAAAGTTTATATTTTGGTTGCCCAGTTATTGGCACTCCATATGGCTCGCTACCAGAGATTGTAACTAATGATTTTGGTTTCCTTTCTAATCGTTTACCAGATTTAATATATGCTGCAGCCCATTTAGATCATTTTGATAGAAAACAATGCCATTATTATGCTCGCGATATGTTCAATTCTTACCAAATGGCTAAAAAATATTTATTCTATTATCAAAAAATTTTAAATGGTGAAAATATAAATACCCAAAAGCCACGTTTAGCAACCATTGATAATAAAAAATTTCTGGATTTTTATTGGGTATAATTGTATGATTTAATTGTAATTTTTTTATGTAAATTTGCGATAAATTATTCAAATTATGTTGAGGCACATAGCTATAAATATTAATTCATCTGATGAAGTAGAAAATTTTTATAAAAATGTTTTAGGTTTTGAATTGATAGGAGAATATTATTTACATCCTTCTATTGCAAAAACTTTTTTTAATAATGAGCAGATAAAAGTTTACAGAGTAAAAAAATTTAATTTAGAAATCGAGCTATTACTCACCAATACTACAAATAGTTCTGCATTTGCACATATAGCATTAGAATTTTGGAAACCAGAAACTGTATTCGAAAAAGCCAAAACTGCTGGTTATAAAGTTTACGAATTTATTAAAGAAACGGGCACTAAAGCTAGATATATTATAGATAAATCTGGCAATATTTTTGAAATTAAAAATATTAATTTAGTAGAATAATTCTATATAATGGGTATAGATCCAATTTTTTCTATCGAAAATATCATCATTTCACTAATTCTAATAATTGGTCTATTTTCATTAGTTTTTTTTTATAGTAAAATCATTACAAATAATCCATTACATAAATATCTAATGTATGGCCTTGGATTTAAAATATTGATGAGTATAGCTTTTATAATGATTTATTATTTTTATTATGGTGGTGGGGATTCTTATTGGTATTGCTATAATGCCAAATGTTTTGTCAACTCTTTTTTTTATCATCCCTCAGAAATTACTAGAATTATTATAAGTGGAAATTTTGATCCAGAAAATTATTATAGATTATTCTCTATAAATACTGGATATCCAGCTACTGACCTATTATTTGATCCTAAAACATTTGCTGTTTCACGTTTCGCATTTCCTATTTTATTTATTACTCAAAATTACATTTCTACTACCATATTAGTTTCTATGTTTGCTTTTATCGGACAATGGAAAATGTTCACATTATTAAATAAACTTTTTCCTAATTTTACAAAATATGCTGCTATAGCTGTTCTTTTTTTCCCATCACCTACCTTTTGGAGCAGTAGCATATTAAAAGATACTTTTATTTATGGTGCAGCCTTGTGGAGTATATATAATTTTTATCAAATTTTTGTTTATAAAAAAAATATTTTGGGTAATATTCTCCTTTTTATTATGAATTTTTATATAATAATATTAATAAAACCATATGTAGCAGTAGCCTTAATACCATCATTAGTTTTGTTATTTTCTTTATCATACATTAGGCAAATAAAGAATCGATTTATTAGATATTTTGTAGCTCCTTTTGGACTATTGCTAGCTTTTATGATTTCAATAGTCATTTACACATCTATAGGCTCATCTTTAGGTCCATATGGTAGTATACAAAGTGCCATAGACAAAGCATATATAACTCAGCAAGATTTTCTAAAAAATGAAACTTACAGCGAACATAAATATGACATTGGAGAATTCGAACCAACTATTCCTAGTATTATATCTAAATTCCCTAAAGCTGTTTTTTTTGGATTTTTTGGTCCCTTTATTTGGCAAGCAGATAATTTAACTATGCTATTAGCTGCTTTAGAGAGTTTAGCTCTTCTAATTATTATAGCTTATTTGTTATACAAAATTAGATGGCGTTTTTTTAAATTTATTTTTCAAAATGATTTTTTAATTTTTGCTTTAGTATTTTCATTAATATTTATTTTTTTTGTTGGTTTATCATCAGCTAATTATGGATCGTTGAGTAGATATAGGATACCAGCTCTTCCCTTATTTTTATCAAGCCTTTTTGCTATTTATAATTATTCTAAACAACAAAAAATTTTATAATAATTTAACTTTATGGTATAAAAATTGCAATATATTAAAAAAAAACGGAGGTTATATGAAAACTATTAAATTTTTATTATTATTCATTGTGGGAGTAATGATATCTAGCTGCACTATAAATAACTATTATACACAAAGTCAGCCCTATGACGATGTTTACTATAATCCTAATATTCATCAATATCCCGATAACAATGTACAAAATCAAGATTATCAGCAACAGGATAATCAATATCAGGATTATCAATATCAAGATAATCAAGAATACTATCAAGACCAATCTAACTATTCCGAAACATACACTGATGATAATGGAAATACTTATATAACTAATAACTACTATGGAGACTATTATGATTACTCTTATTCATCTCGTATTCGCAGATTTTATTATCCAGAGCTTGGTTTTGGATATTATGATCCATGGTACACTAATATGTATTGGTATACTTATGATCCATGGTATTTTGGTATATCGGTTTACTTAACATATCCTTTCTGGAGACCAGGAATATCATTTTATTGGGGATATTACCCATTTAACTATTATACAGGTTGGTATCATCCATATCATTATGGCTGGGGATATCCTGGATATTGGTATGGATACAATTATGGATATTGGCATGGTTATAATCATGGTTATTGGGATGGTTTCTGGACTGGTTATTATGATGGATTCTATGGCTCAGAATATTATTATTATAATCCTTTTGATGTTCATTCAGGCTCTGTTTATTATGGACCTAGAGATTATGTTTCTGCTTCTACTAGTGGCAGAACTAATCGTACAATAAATGAAACTCAAACAGTTTTACCTCTTGATAGAACTGTAGCTACTACTCAAACTTTTTCTGAAAGGCTCAGCAGGACTGGTTATAAACCATTAGAACAAGTATCTATTAATAAACCAACAGAATCTTTGCAAAAACAAAATGATAATAATGTCATACAGAGTGGGGGTAATACTAACATAGATAACTTACAGAAAAAACCTTTAGAAAATAATGCTAATCCTGCTACATCGATTACTAATCAAGCTATTAAACAAGAAAATAAAGATAATACTCAACTACAAATTAATAAACCTCTAAATAATCAAACCAATATTAGCCAACCTACTCAAATACAAAAACAACCAACACAACAAAATATACAATCTCAACCTATTCAACAAAGACCACCTAATCAACCTACCCAAATACAAAAACAACCAACACAGCAAAATATACAATCTCAACCTATTCAACAAAGACCACCTAATCAACCTACTCAAATACAAAAACAACCAACACAACAAAATATGCAATCTCGACCTTCTCAACAAAGACCACCTAATCAACCTACTAATAATACTCAGTCTATTCAAAGACAACAAAATACTCAACCTACACAACAATATCAAAGACAATCTGCTCCAAACAATCAATATCAAAGACCTCCACAGCGATCGAATTCACAAAATAATCAATCTACAGGTCGTAGCTATACTAGACCATCTACTAATCAATCTGCACCTGTGCAATCAAAAAGCTACTCTAGCCCACCTTCACGTAGTTATAGCTCACCGAGCAGCAGTCCGAGTAGATCATCATCTGGCAGTTCATCTCAATCTAGATCATCTAGCTCATCATCCAGTTCTCCACGCAGTTCTGGTAGTAGTTCATCGAGAGGTGGGAGAAGATAAAAATTTTTAATATAAAATTCTAATTAATATGAAAAAGTTAATTTTTAGTTTAGTAATAGTATTATTAACTGGAATTGCATCAATAGCACAAAATTTAGATGATGCAGTGAGATATTCTTATCTAATTCCTTATGGAGATAGCAGATTTAATGCTGTAGCTGGCGCATTCTCTGGAATAGGTGCTAATGTTAGTGGTGTAAGCATAAATCCAGCGGGATTAGGTGTATATAAAAAATCTGAAATATCTGGCACATTTTCTATATCAAATTTTGTATCAAACTCTAATTATTTAGGCTATTCTAATAATAATGATATAAAAACTGTATTATCACTTCCAAGTATGGGTATAATGATAGCTACTAATTTGAAAGAAAATTCAAGTTGGAAGAATCTAAATTTTGGGGTTAGTTATTCAAAACTAGCAGATTTTAATAACAGGATTATGATATCTGGTGATAATCCATACAGTAGCATAGTGGATGTATATACTGCATATGCTAATGGTAATACCCCCGATCAACTAAATAATTTTGATACAAGGCTTGCTTTTAACACATGGCTGTTAGATACTTTGCCTGGTAATCCTACTGCTTATTCTGGCATAGTATCTCAAGGTGTCAGACAAGAATATATCGAAATAAATAGCGGTAGCATGTACGAAATAAACCTTTCTGTAGCTGGAAACTATGAAGATAAACTATATATAGGTGGAGCATTGAATTTTGATATGTTATCTTATGAAAAAGAAACATCATATGAAGAAATAGACCATGATGATACTATTCCAGATTTTAAATCTTTAGAAACTTTTAATTATCTGAAAACTACTGGTAATGGTATAAATTTTAAAATAGGGTTGATTTATAAACCTATACAATGGTTTAAATTTTCTGCAGCATTTCATAGCCCTACATATTTTAATCTTAACGATTCATATTATGCATCTATGAAAACAAATGTTTATGGTCAAAATTATAATGATGAAAGCCCAAAAGGCATTTACAATTATAAATATTACAACCCTATGCGAGCTATATTTGGATTAGGATTCACAATAGGTGAATATGGATTTATAGATGTAGAATATGAATGGACAGATTACAGCCAAAATCATTTTAGCACTAAACATGCTAATACTACTTTTTTTGATTTAAATAATACAATAAATAATGACTTAACATATGGTAATAACGTGAGAATAGGAACTGAATGGGTATTGAAACCAATAGCTATTAGAGCTGGATATGCATACTATTCTTCTCCATACAAAAATATCAAAAATTTCGATACACATGTGATGGGATTAGGTTTGGGATTTAGAGAAAATAACTTAATTTTTGACATAGGTATGAATTATTATATACGTAATGATCAAAGATATCTATACGACCCAGCAGTGATGGAAATGCTTAGCAAACCAGAGCCAAAGGCTACAGTATCATTAGATAATATTTTAGTTTCTTTCACTATAGGAATGAAATTATAATTAAAAAAAATGTAAATATAAAAAAGGGACTTATCTGATAGGTCCCTTTTTCATTAAATATGTTTATCAATGAGCTATTGATATTAATTTTCTATAAATCACCTCTGAATTATCTACAATTTGTAAAATATAAGAACCATTATCTATTAAAGATGTATTAATAGTATGTACAGCATTATTTGTTTTCAAATTATCTAAATAAATAATTTGTCCTGTAACATCATAAATTGATAAAATGGGACTATTAAGTTTGTTATTTTGAATATCAATGAATAATTCTGCTTGAGCAGGGATAGGATAGATAACAATTGTTTTTGCTAATAGATCATTAATAGATGCTTGGCAAGGCATAGAATGAATGCCATAACTCTCGAGAGTAGAATTACAAATAGCAGTTGAAAATGGCCATATATCCTGTTCGACTATATCTCTATTAGGAGCTATTAATATATAGGTAGGAAAAGCAGTAATACCATAATTATTACATATAGTAGTTCCTCCCTTATCACCACTAATAGTAGGATATTCTATGCCATATTGAGTATCAAAGTTTATCACCTCAGCATCAGAATCCCCTTTATCTATGCCTAAAAATATTACATCCCCTTGATTACACCCAAAATAAATATAAGAAGCATTACCCTGTGGTGCCATAGATTGACAAGTGCTGCATGTTGTATAAAAAAAATCAATAAGTACATATTTACCTGCATCTAAATAAGTAAAAAGATTATGTGTGGTACCATTAACATCTGTAGCAGTGAAATCTACAGCTGTAGTTAATGGAGTTTGAGCATTTAAATAAAAAGCCAAAAGAACAATAATAATTAAACAATAAATTTTTTTCATAAAATTGGTTTTTAAAATTTTAGTAAAATTAAATCATTTTTTTGAATTAATAATATAAATTTGCAATAAACTAAAAAAATGCATATAAAAAAAAGATACTGTTATGATTATCCCAGACCAGCTGTCGCCACAGACATTATCATCATACATAAAAATAAAGTATTATTAGTTAAAAGGAAGAATGAGCCATATAAAGGGATGTGGTCTATCCCAGGTGGATTTAATGAAGAAAATGAGAGATTAGAGGACACTGCACATAGAGAACTACTCGAAGAGACATCATTAGATATCAATTTTTTAAAACAATTCAAGGCTTATAGTGATCCAAAAAGAGATCCACGTACCAGAGTCATTAGCGTAGTATTTTATGCAATTTTACCTGAAGAATATGAAATAAATAAAGCACAAGCTGGAGATGATGCAGCTGAGCTAGAATGGTTTAGTCTTTCAGAGTTACCATTATTAGCTTTTGATCATAAAATCGTATTAGATGAATTTATTAAATTTGCAAATTTATAATTAATTATGCTAAATAAATATAATGGACAGCCATTCTGGGCGAACATATTTAAACGATGGTATGTATGGTTGCCCAGCCTCATAGTAATAGCATTAATATTTATACTATTACCTAGAGTTTTAATCTATTTACTGAGCTCATTTGTAATATCACTAATACTTTCACCAATAAAAAATTTATTTTTAAAAATAAAAATAAAAAAATTTCATTTAAGTCCCTCTGTAGCTACATTACTATCGATGATAATTTTTTTTGGGGTAATAATAGTATTTTTTGCTTATGTGATCCCTCCGATTATAACAAAGTTGATTTCACTTTTGACAATAGATTATGATAGTTTATTACTACAATTACAATCAAGCCTTAAACCACTAGAAGACACATTAAAATATTACAAAATAGCTAATGAAGATTTCAGTTTTATTCAAATAATACAAAGATACATTACACAATTCCAAATGAGTATTAATATAGAAGAAACTTTTACAAATATCATAAATTCTTTTGGTGATATAGTAATAGGAGTCGTTACAGTGATTTTCTTTTCATTTTTTATAGTAAAAGATCAAAATGTATTTCCATCATTAGTAAAATCATTATTTGCAAAACGTTATCATGATATTATAGATAATATCATTAATGATACACGAGTATTATTGTCTAGATATTTTTTAGGAATCTTAATTGATCAAATCATTGTTTTCGTATTAATATTCTTGGTTTTCACATTGATAGGTTACGATTATGCAATATTAATAGCATTTTTTGCTGGTTTATTCAACATTATACCCTATTTCGGTCCATTAATAGCACTTATAATTGCAATATTATTAGGGATAGTATCTACACTAACAGCGGGAGCAGGCACACAACTAATATGGACGATTTTAATAACTATTGTTGGCTTTGAATCAATAAAAGCTTTAGACAATTTCATTCTACAACCTAATATATATGCTAAGAGTGTAAAAAGTACTCCATTCGAAGTATTTTTAATATTAATTATTGGCGAAGAATTATTTGGTATAGTAGGTATGATACTAAGTGTGCCAGTTTATACTTTACTTAGGATAATAGCAGTACAGACATTACAAGGGGTACCATTAATACAAAAAATAACTTCAGATTTAGAAAATTCTATTAAAAAAAATAATGACAATAAAGTAGATAACTAATAAAAATTAATTACATATTCAATCATTGCTAAAATGTTTACTAGCACTAAACTTGTAATTATGAGAAGCGTAAATATGCTATTATTTGCTTATTCATATTTATTCTCAAAAATATTTAAAAAAATAAAAGTTTATAATCTACCACTAGCTATTCACATAGAGACAAGCAGCAAATGTAATCTATCATGCTTATTTTGCGATCGAGGACAAGGAAATATCGATAGACAAGCAGCAATAATGACATTCACAGATTTTCAGCAAATTATAACTAAATTACCAAAATCTATCTACTGGATAACATTATATTTCCAAGGTGAGCCATTATTAGATAAAACAATAATAGAAAAAATAAAATATCTACGTGCAAATAACTACTTCGTAGAAATATCTACTAATGCACAGAATATTAACAAAGAAATGGCTACAGCATTAGTAGAGAGTGGAATAAACAGAATTATCATTTCTATGGATGGAATATCTCAAAAGACTTATGAAAAATATCGAATTAACGGTAAAATTAATAAGGTCTTGGAAGCAATAAGCAATCTACTAGAGTCTAAAAAAAAATTAAATAAAAAAAATCCAAAAATAATTATACAATATATTGTTTTTAAACATAATGAATCAGAAATAGACCAATTTAAAAAAATGATGAAAAAATTGGATGTTACAATAAGGATAAAAAATGCACAATTAGAAGATGATGCTCTAGATTACTTACCAAATAATAAAAAATATAGAAGATATAAAATCAATAATAACAAATTACAATTAAACAAATCATTACCAAAGCCTTGCTATCGATTATGGAAAGAAATAATAGTTTTACAAAATGGGCAAATAGCAATATGCTGCCATGATAAAAATGGCGAATTAATAAACGAAACCTGGCATAAAAAAACAATAAAACAAATATGGAGTTCACAAGAATTAAATGCAATTAGACAAAAAACATTGATTGGCGATAATTTAGAAATATGCAAAAATTGTGATATTTGACAATGAAAAGTATCCAAATATTAAAGAAATACAAATAACAATTTCGATAGGAATATAAAACAGAGTTTTTTCAAATAAAAGGTAAAAACATTTACTTGTTTTACAATATCTATTATATATCTAATTAAAATTAAAAGACAAATAATTAAAATATTTATATATTTATAATTTTTATTATATTTGCAAAAATTTAAAATATATTTTTTATGAAAGTAAAATCATTTTTAAAATTATTGCTCGTAAGCATATTTTTAATGCCTCAGATTTTAAAAGCAGATGAAGGCATGTGGCTTTTAAATTTAATTGATGAGCTAAACTACACTGATATGAAAAATAAAGGACTCAAGATTACTGCTGAACAAATCTACTCTATTAATAAAAGTTCTATAAAAGACGCCATTGTGATGATAAATGATGGTCAATGTAGTGGCTATATGGTATCTAATCAAGGGTTAATGATGACTAATCATCATTGTATTTTAGATTATATCACTGATAATTCTATAAAATATAATTCTGATTATGTTAAAAATGGTTTTTATGCTCCAGATAAATTACAAGAGTTGTATAATCCTAATTTAAGAGTAAAATTTTTATTAAAAATCGAAGATGTAAGTGATAAAGTTTTAAAAAATGTTACTGATGATATGTCTGCTTTAGAAAGAGATTCTATTATTAATGAAAACATAGAATTTATTATTGAAAATGCAACAAGAGGTTCATCACTAGTAGCATCTGTTGTGTCTTTTTATAAAGGGTCTCAATATATTTTGATGTTATATGAAGAATACAAAGATGTAAGGTTAGTATGTGCGCCAACTTTATCAGTAGGCCTTTTTGGTGGAGATACAGATAATTGGACTTGGCCAAGACATGATGGAGATTTTGCTTTTTTAAGAATTTATATGGGACCAGATGGTAAACCAGCTTCTTATAATAAAATGAAAAATATTCCTTATACTCCTAAATATTATTTACCTATAAGTAATAAAGGTTATGAAGAAGGTGATTTCGTTATGAGTATAGGTTACCCAGGCAATACTGATAGATTTATGACTTCCTATGGTGTGCAGCAAGTGTTAGATATTATAGATCCTACGATTGTTAGGATTAGAGATATTAAACTTGGCATTTTAAAAAGAAATATGCAAAAAGATTCTACTATTGCTCTGATGTATACTCCTAAATATAATAATATTTCTAACTATTGGAAATATTTTATGGGACAAATTGATGTGATGAATAGACTAAAAGTAATGGAGACAAAACGTAATCTCGAAAATGAGTTTACTTCGTGGATTAATGCAGACCCTCAGAGAAAATCGCAATATCAAAATGTACTTAATAATATTCAAAATATCATTACCTCATCAAATCAACTTCGTAAAGCAATTATTTATTATAATGAAGCTGCTTTTAATGGACCAGATCTGATTTCATTAATCTTGAAATTTGATAGTTTGTATTTAACTTTAAAAAATAATAAATTATCTGATGATCAAAAAAATAAAATTATTCAAGAGCAAACTACAAAATTAAAGTATTATGTTTCTAATTATTTTTATCCTAGTTTCAATGCTAATGTAGATAAAGAATTATTTATTTCTCTTTTTCAAATGATATATAATGATTTATTACCACAATATCACCCTGATATTTTTATACAAATTAGCCAAAATTCTACTTTTTCACTTTTCGCTGATGAGGTTTATAATAAATCTATATTTTCTTCTAAAACAAAAATATTTGATTTTCTAAATAATCCTCAATTATCTAATTTAGAAAATGATCTAGGTTTTAAAGTAGTGAAATCTTTATATGTTAAATATAGGGATATATATAAAGACTATCATAACACTATTATAAATCTTAATAATGAAGAAAGAAAATTCTTGGAAGGCATTAGAGAAATGCTGAAAAATTCTCATAAATTTTATCCAGATGCCAATAGTACAATGCGATTAACATATGGTAAAATAGTTAACTATACTCCTACTGGTGGTTCACCACTACCATATTATACAACTTTAGATGATATGATTGCTCGCGAAAATCTCAATAATCAAGATTTTATCATTGATCCTAAACTAAAACAACTTTACAATAATAAAGATTTTGGTACTTATACAGTAAATGGTAAAGTACCACTTTGTTTTATTAGTGATCTTGATGTGATAGGTGGTTGCTCAGGAGCACCTGTAATAAATGCTAATGGCG
>JAHDSP010000302.1 GCA_018432645.1 Bacteroidales bacterium
TGTTTTTTTCTTGTGTTTTCATAATTTTGTGTTTTTTTGAAATGTTTGTGCAGCAAAATTAATATCACAAATACACCATAGTCGGATAATAATCAATTACTTACGAACATAATCATTTGTAAGTATTTGTAATTGATTAATAAAATTTTAATTTAAGAAAACAAAAAGTTAAAGAACCTAAACTCTGAATAGTGATATAGCTACATTATTATTTACATAAGCAATACTATCTAGAGATTAAACTAGTGATGATTAATGAGAAAATAGAATATCAAGCGATGAATGTTTTTTTATTATTTTTGCAAACAAAATGAAAGACTAATGAAATTATTAAAGAAATTAAATTTTTTAATTTCTGGTTACTGGAAATCGGTGATATTATATTTTATTTATAATATTTTAACGGCTTTTTTTTCTTTATTTTCCATAGCTATGATAATTCCTTTTTTAAGGATACTATTTGGTATGGACACTACTGTTACTGATCCAGGAGTATTTCAATTATCTGCCTCATCTATACAATTGCATGTAAATTATTATTTTGGATATCTATTAACACAACTAGGCGCAGTGCAGACTCTAGGGATAGTCATTTTTTTTGTATTTTTAATGATTTTATTTAAAAATTTATTTACTTATTCTGCAATACATGTTATTACTACCTTGAGGTTTGGAGTTGTAGAGAAGTTGAGGAATATGATTTATGATAAAATATTACGTTTACCACTTAAATATTTCAAAACAAAAGAACAGGGCGATATAATGACATATATCATTAGTGATACTCAAGAGATAGAGCTCTCCATAATTGCTTCATTGCAATTTCTATTCCGTGATCCCATAACAGTATTAGTATTTTTGATTTCTTTATTTATATTAAATTATAAATTAACTTTATTGATACTTTTGATGTTACCGTTTATAATTGTAGTTTTAGGCAGATTAGGTAGAACTTTAAGGAAAAAATCAATTCGTAGCCAAAGGCAACTTGGTTTATTAATGGCTATAATTAATGAAACTATTGATGGACTTAGAGTCATAAAAGCTTTTGTAGCCGATGAATTTATGAGAAAAAAGATGCAAAAAGTTAATAAATCTATTACTAAATTAAATTCTAAAATATTCCGTCGCCGTAGTCTCAGTGGTCCTCTTACAGAGACGCTTTCAGTAATGGCAATATTAGTAATTTTGTTTATAGGATCTATAATGGTTCTAAAAGATCAATCTAATTTTGCTCCAGAGACTTTCATAGCATATATTTTGATTTTTACTCAATTAATTCCACCAGCTAAAAATATATCTTCTGGTTGGTATGGTGTACAAAAAGGATTAGCTTCGTTAGATAGAATAGAGGAGATCCTTAATTATCCTGAGACCATTGTAGATGACAGTGAAGCAATAGAAAAAAATACTTTTGATAAAGAAATAAATTATGAAAATGTTTATTTTTATTATAACCCAGGGCAGTATGTTCTAAAA
>JAHDSP010000099.1 GCA_018432645.1 Bacteroidales bacterium
GTGATTGCATCATCTTTCAGATTTAAAAGATAATAAATATCTCCAGCATGCTCTAGGATATCTGGATCTGAATCATTGTATATCAGAGCTTTATCAATCCAATTTTTAGCATCACTTAAATTATTTAATTTAAAAAGTATCCAGGCTTTAGTATCAATAAATGATGGATTATTAGATTCTAATTTAAGGGCTTCATCTATTAAATTTAATGCTTTATCTAATAAGGTATCTTGTTGAGCTAAAAAATATGCATAATTATTTTTTAAAGTAGCATTAGTAGGATTTGCTTTTATAGATTTTTCAAAATAATCAAAAGCTTCATTGTATTGACCAGTTTCATAATAAGCATTAGCTAAAAGCTCATTGATAATATCAATTAAATTTTTATTTTTACTTGTTAAAAAATTCAATGCATTATTTAATAAATGAATACATTGATTATAATCTTTGAGCATGAAAGCAGCATACCCACCATAGAAAAAAAATTCTGCAATATCAGGATAAAATGATAAAGCTTTATTAGCATAAAAAAGCATACTGTCATATTCATTTTTTGATTGATAAGCTAAAATTAGATTCCTATATGTAGCATCATTAGTAGAGTCTAGCATTAGAGCTTTTTTAAAATTATAAATAGAAGAATCTAACATATTTTTTGATTGATAATAAAGCCCAATGATATTATAAGTTTCAGCTTTATCATTATGTAAATTTTTTAAAATCTCAAAAAGTTGATTAATAAATGTATCATCTATGTTAGGATTATCAAGACTAGATAATATAACTTGTAATTTATCTTGAAAATCGACTCTGGGATCTTGAATGGCAATTAATAATTCTTTTTTCATTTCTTCAGTTTTATTAATAGCGAAATAGTAATTAGAAGCAAAAAGAGCAGCATATCCGTCACTGCTATCTCGCTGTTTAGCCCATTGTACTAAGCGATACAGGGCAGTTACTTTGCCTTTTTCTATAGCAAAAGAAGAATATTCTTTTTTGAATTCCAAATTAGAAGGGTCATATTGAATGCATCTCCATAATTCATCGAGAGCTTCATCATTTTTATTCAATAAAGCATAAATCTGATATTTATAAAAACCTATCTCGGGCATAAACCCATGTTTATTTTCTAATTTAGTTAAAACCTCTAATGAATTATTTGGCATATAAGCCATTAAATACATTTGTGCAGCATTGAAATAATATTCAATAACATTAGGATTTTTATCACATAAAGTTTCATATCTTTGTGCAGCATCTTTGTATTTACGTAAATTTACAAGAATATTAGCACTTTGTTCTAAATAATATAAATTATCAGGAGATAAATTAATTGCTATATTAATATTATAATTTGCACTATCCCATTTGTTAACTAATTGATAATATTTAGAAAGTAAATAATAAGCTACATCCTCTTTTGGATTTTTATTTTTAATTATATTTAAAATTTCTTTTGCATTATCTAAATTATTGAATAATAAAATTTTTTGAGCTTCTAATAATAAATTTTGAATTTCTACAATGGATTGATTAAGCTCACTAATGTTATTAGATTTATTTCTAAACTGCCTATCATTTACTCTACAACCAGATAAAACTAAAAACAATACACTAAAGATAAAAATGAAATTCAAAAAAGGGAATTTACTACTAAAAAACATTATCTTTCGTTTAAAAAGAGAATTAATATTTGTTGATTGTTTCATTATTTTTTTAAAATTAATTTTGTTAATTATGCAAAATTAAAAATTAATAATCAAAATAAAAAAGTAATAAAAGTTAAGGATAAAATAAAAAACAAATAATGATTATACACTAAAAGATAAAAAATAAGTAATTTTATCACAAGATAATAAAGCTATGATTGGCATATATGGTGCTATTATACTGACTATGATAATTTGGGGTAGTAGTTTTGTTTTTTCTAAAATATTACTAACAGCAGGATTATTGCCACATCAATTAATTTTTTTAAGGACATTATTAGGAAGCATAACACTTTATTTTGTAATAAAAATCAAAAAAATTCCAATAAAAATTGAAATAAAAGACTATAAAAATCTTTTATTGTTAGCATTATTTGAGCCTTTTTTATATTTTATTGGAGAAAATGGGGCACTATTATACACTAGCCCTACTATAGTTTCATTATTTATAGCTATAACACCATTATTCATACAAATATCTATGTTCTTTTTAGCTAAAGAGCCATTAAAGTCTAATCAGTTAATAGGAACTTTAATAACAATATTTGGAATTATCATAGCAACTAGTAACGGTTTCAAGCTTCAAGAGATCAATTTAAAGGGAGTATTATTACTATTTCTATCAATAATATCTGCTGTTTTTTACAATTATTATCTTTCAGGATTAATTAAAAAATATCACACATTACAAATAGTAATGTGGCAAATTGTAATAGGAGCTATCTATTTTCTACCTATTGTCATTTTTAGAGGTCAAGAATTAATAACAATGCAATGGAACGCAGAATACATCACGTACTTATTAATACTTTCATTGTTAGCAACTGGAGTAGCATATTCATTGTATTCAATAGTATTGAAGCGTATAGGCGTCAATAGGACATCCATTTTTGCAAATTTAATACCTATAATTACATTGATAATATCATTAATTATGGGGACGGAAAAATTTCATTTTTTAAAAGTACTAAGTGTGATAATAGTAATATTTGGGATATATATAGCTCAAATTAATGTCAAAAAGAAGAGGGGAAAATGATGAAAATAATTAATTATTGTTATTAAAATTAAAGTTTTTTAATTAAAAATACTTTGTATATTTGCAAAAATTTTGTCCATATGAATAAAATATTTGAAAATCCAACAGAAGTCTTTGCTCTTAGCAAAGAGGAGACACGCGAATTATACGACAATCTCTATGATGAGATGATCGAGAAAGGCAAAGATGTAGTCGATTACCAAGAAATTAAGGCAATGTCTACTGGTGTACTTTGTCCAGATTGCAATAGTAGTCATGTAATTAAAAATGGTTTGCAAAGCGGAGTACAAAACTACCGTTGCA